>CAZFOQ010000010.1:0-44728 GCA_964520535.1 uncultured Pirellulales bacterium
AACCCTATCGGCAAAAAGACCTAACAGACTTTATTGCACGGACATAGTACTAGTGGCTATTTTAAGAATCTGTCCCACTAATTTTTTCAAGCCGGTGAACATGCACAAAAACACTCCGGAATAGGCCCCATTTTTGTGAGTTAATGGCTACAACCGTTTTACAATTTCATAGGCCGTTATTCCCGCGAGAAAGACAGGCAACTAACAACTCCCTATCCGGCACTTATATGTGCATCGACTTATTTTTCATATTTCTTTGCCGCCGAGCACCAATGACTGTATAATATTGCCCGATATTTCCATAGACGGCGGAGAGTGAAAATAAATAATGCGTTAGCTCGGCATAGAAATTAATTTTCCTTGTAAAAAACAGCCAAATTGTTTAAACTATTGTTAATAAACAAAAACATCGGGGATTATCTGATCAGTTTCATACGCTAATTTTTCAACGGAGTGAGTTATGTGATAAATATGTCAACGTATGAAACTTATATGGAAGCTTAATAAAACAATAATTATTTGGAGGATGTTCTGATGCGTTTATTTCAGAAGCTTTTTAACACGAAAAAATCCGACCTGATGTTCATTTCAATGACAGTTCTTATTGCGATTCTGGCGCCTGAAACGAGCACTGCTTCACAAAAGACTGCAAACAACACCATCCCAAAACTTCTCGTTCTGGATAATTGTGATAAAGACAACAATCTTGAGACACCCCCATTTGGAGACACTGTTCTCTTGCTCAATTCAAAAGGCGAACTCAATAAACATATCTATAGATTAAGAATTAACTACGTTAGAGGGGCTTTGTCGATATCAGACGATGGACATTTCTTTGTGGTATGCGAGAATGCGTTAAACAGACTAACAATGTACAAAACGGCTACAGCCAGACAATTCTGGTCCTTATCAGGCTTGTTCAGTTCCGCAGCGATATCAAAGAAAGTTGTGTATGCAATAAACATACAAAATGTTTACGCCATTGATGATACTGGGACTATTATTAAGCATGCCAGAAGCGGCGGATTAGATATTGCTGTTGACAAATCTCACAATTGCCTCTGGATTGTCGGGAATGATATCAAAAAATATAGTCTGGACCTGCAACTGGAATTTAAGATGCCGTTGACACAAAGCGCTGTCAATGCAGGGGCATTCTCAGTGGATGTTTGTCCCGATGGCTCCGTGTGGGTAGCCGAACGAGGCGCTCATACAATAAACGGCGGAAGGAACAAATTAGTCAAGATTTCCCCGGACGGCAGGATTTTAAAGACCATTGATCTGGATTTTTCTCCATCCTGTGTGCGGGTCGATCAATCCGGCAACGGCATATGGACAACCGGTTTTGGAAAGCGTGACTTTTCGAAAATTGGCTACGAATGGCCGGAAACACTCAACGATTTATATGAATTGGCACCTATAAAAAAATATACACATAAGTATGATTTAGAGGGCAAGTTTCTTTTCAATCTAACTCATGGCGGCTATTCAATCGACTTGGATCCGTCGGACGGCTCAATCTGGATGGCGAATGAGAAAAGTATCCGGCACTATTCCAGTACAGGCGAGAAACTGGCTGAATACAACGATGTCTCCGACGGCCAAAAGTGGCTCGCCGTTATTCCCGCAAAGAAAACAGGCAGCTAACAACTCCCCATCCGGCACTTATATGTGGTAGCGACTTATTTTTCATATTTCTTTGCCGCCGAGCACCAATAACTGTATAATATTGCCCGATGTTTCCATAGACGACGGAGAGTGAAAATAAATAATGCGGTATGTTTCGAACAAGGAGGTATACCATGAAAGTAGTTAGTTTCATATTAACTGCGGTGATTATAGTATCTGCAATTAGCGGCTGCGGCCCGAAAATCTCCACAAGCATTAGCATGGATCGGCAGCAGAAATACGGCCGGCTTGCAATCGTCTGTGCGCCCAAAGAGGGGGCCAACCCGGCGTATGCGCCCTTGATACTCAAACAGGCTCAAAGCAGAATTTTTCCATTGGATTTTCTCCAAAAAGTGGATTGCCTCTCCGATGTCACGGTCGATACAAATTCAACTCCACCGGTTGTACAGTTGGATGATTTCAGCAACTACGATGCGGTTGTTGCCCTGGTATATTCTCACAGCTCAGGTCACGTATGCCTGGACTTTTATATGACAGATACGATGACAATCCAGCAGATCTGGCATCACAAGTTCGATTCGCCGGACCCGGAAATCAAGACAAGACTGCTCTCCCAGGGCTTCTTCGCACCGGCGGTCATCCGAAAAGATTTCTACGGCCTGTAGATTTCTTTGGTGTGCGGTGCACACCCTATCAAAGACAAAATATAGGCGAAATTTGGTAACGATGCATTAATCATGGAAGGTGTTGTATTTGCCATCGCCACAGCGGCAACCACAAATGCAGCCTTGACGCAATCCCCATCCAGTAATAGAATGACCTGTTCAATAATTACAAACTATTATTCTGAGGCGTAGCCGAAGAATCTCTTTTTTGCAGGCCAGATGCTTCGTTTCACTCAGCATGACAGAGAGAAGCCATGTTGGCCTTTGAATCGAGAAACGAGAATCGGGGATCAAGTATGACATTGATTAATGAAAATTATCTGAAATTGCAGGCTGGGTATTTATTCCCGGAGATCGGCAGAAGAAGGCGGGCCTTCCAGCAAGCCAATCCCGGAGCGAAAATCATCAGTATGGGAATCGGCGATGTGACCCAGCCGCTTGCACCGGCGGTTATCGAGGCGATGAAAAAAGCCGTTGATCAGATGGGCCGAAAGGAGACCTTCCGAGGCTATGACGATGGCGGTATCGGTTATGAATTTTTACGAAAGGCCATCAGCGAAAATGACTTCAATGCCCGCGGTGTCGATATTGATCTCGACGAAATCATTGTCAGCGATGGGGCAAAATGCGATACCGGCAATATGCAGGAGATTTTCGCTCTGGATAATGTCGTGGCCGTGACCGATCCGGTCTATCCGGTCTATGTTGATACGAATGTTATGGCGGGCAGGACCGGCGGACCGGCAGGGCAGAGCAGGTATGAGGGAATTGTCTATATGCCCTGTACCGAGCAGAACAACTTTGTGCCGGAGCCGCCCAAAGAAAAAGTAGATTTGATTTATCTGTGTTTCCCCAACAATCCGACAGGGGCGATAGCGACAATAGAGCAGCTTTCCAAATGGGTCGATTACGCCCGGCAACATAAAGCGATAATTCTTTTCGATGCCGCATACGAGGAGTTTATTACCGAGCCGGACATCCCGCATTCGATATACGAAGTCGACGGGGCAAAAGATGTAGCGATAGAATTCCGGAGCTTTTCCAAAACGGCGGGCTTTACCGGTGTCAGATGCGCGTTTACCGTTGTGCCGAAGCAGTTGAAGGCCCATACAAAAGACGGCAGGGCGGTCGAGGTCGGCCCGATATGGAAGAGGCGGCAATGCACAAAATTCAACGGCGTCTCTTATATCACCCAGGCCGGTGCGGCAGCCGTTTACACAAAGCAGGGCAAAAAACAAATCAAAGAGACCATAGATATCTATATGGGCAATGCCAGGCTTATTCGCGAGACGCTCAGCGATATCGGCTATGCTGTTTATGGCGGCGTTAACGCACCGTATATCTGGCTGAAAACGCCCAAGGGCATAAGCTCATGGGAGTTTTTCGATAAATTACTTAATGAGGCCCACGTTGTCACTACTCCCGGTGCCGGCTTCGGTTCAGCAGGTGAAGGTTTCGTCAGACTGACGGCGTTCGGCCAGCCGGAAAATGTAAAAGAGGCACTCGAACGTATCAAGGCGATTTCTTAATGGCGGAAAATACGGCATATATAGGTTTAGGCAGCAACTTAGGCGACCGTAAGGACTATATTGACAAGGCCATCAAAATGCTCGCTGAAGCTGAACAGGTAAAATTTGTCGGCGTGAGCGAGCTTATCGAGACCGCTCCATTAGGGCGGGCCGAACAGCCTGATTACCTTAATGCAGTTGCCGAAATACAAACTTCTTTTAGCCTGGAAGATTTACATAAAACGCTGATTGAAAGTGAAAACCGCCTTGGCAGGGTACGACAGGAAAAATGGTCGCCGAGAACGATTGACCTGGACCTTTTGCTGTTCGAGGATCAGAGAATCGAGACCGCCGAACTGAGAGTGCCGCATCCGCAAATGCACCTGCGGTCGTTTGTGCTAAAGGGCCTTTGCCGACTCGATTCGAAGTTGCTTCATCCGGTAATGAATGTATCGGTCGGTGAACTGGCAGCACGATTGAATGGCTGTGATTTTATTCTTGATCCGGATAAGCCACAGCTTGTTAGCATCGCCGGCAATATCGGCGCAGGAAAAACAACATTGGCAAAAGAATTAGCCGGCCGTTTTGACTGCCAGGCGCTTTTCGAGCCTTACGATACGAATCCATTTATGCCGGATGTTTACGCCGGCAAAAAAGAGCTGGCTTTGGATTCGCAGCTTTTCTTCCTGACCAGCAGGGTCGAGCAATTGGATCGTGACAACCTGGAACCCGGCCAAATCTATATCAGTGATTATGTATTCGATAAGGAACTCATATACGCCAGAACACTGCTCAATGCTCAGCAACTTGCGTTGTATGAAGGGATTTACCTGCCATTCACGGCAAAAGTTGCTACGCCCATGCTGGTGATATATATGCAGGATTCTCCGCACAATTGTCTGCAGCGAATCCACGAGCGAAACCGTCCCTACGAACAGCAGATAGAATTAAATTTTTTGCAGGGGCTCGAGTGCGATTATGATAAGCTCTTTATAGATTGGAAAAACAGTCCGGTTATTCGCGTATCGGCATCGCAGTTGGATTATTCGAATGATGCCGTTATCGAGAATCTGGTTAACCAGATAAAATGTTATATCATGGACAAACAACATTTAGCCTGCGGTTTCACCACAGGTCCGGTTTAACATGGAAGTTGCAGAAACAATTGAATCGGTGAGAATCCTTGTGAAAGCGGCACGCGGAAAGGGTAAAAAAATCGGCCTTGTGCCGACGATGGGCGCCCTTCATATCGGCCACATTTCGCTGATCGAAGCGGCGATAAAAAGCTGCGAGTTTGTCGTGGTCAGCATCTTTGTCAATCCTACGCAATTTGGACCTGGCGAAGATTTTGAAAAATATCCGCGGCCTCTTGAAGCCGACCTGAAGATTTGCAAAAAGGCGGGCGTGCACGCCGTCTTTGCCCCCACGCCGGAGCAAATGTATCCGGGAGAAAATCTGACCTGGGTCAACGTCGAAAAAATAACCGAGTCCTTATGCGGCCGCTCTCGGCCGTTGCATTTTCGCGGGGTGACAACAGTCTGTGCCAAGCTTTTTAATATTGTCGCTCCTGACGTTGCTTATTTCGGCCAAAAGGATGCTCAACAGGCAATTGTTATCCGGCGAATGGTTGCGGACTTGAATATGCCTTTGGAAATCGTCGTCTGCCCAACAGTCCGCGAGCCGGACGGCCTGGCGGTCAGCAGCAGAAACCAATATCTAAGCGAGCGGCAGAGAAAAGATGCAACGTACATCTATAAATCGCTGCAAATATGCCGTGAAATGATTGATAACGGCAGCACGGACACACGGAAAATCATCGCCGAAACGCAGAAAATATTACTGCAAACATCCTCGATAGAGATTGAATATATCAGTATTGTGGACGCCGAAACGCTTGAGGATATTGATCGGATCGCCGGAAGGGTCCTCATAGCGGTCGCCGCCAGGCTTGGTCCGGCCCGATTGATCGATAATATTCTAATAGACACAAACAAATAGTTTCGTATAATACCGCAAGAGTGGCTGGAAAAAGCCAAACGTAAAACGAGATACTTAGCTCCGCCACAGGAGTGGCAGGGCTACGAATCAAGAGTTGTAAGCTATGTTAGTGAAGCTGTTAAAAAGCAAATTGCATCGTGCAACGGTTACCGAGACGAAGCTGCACTATCCGGGCAGTATTGCAATAGATTCTACGCTGATGGAAGCGGCGGGAATTTTGCCTTACGAGTCTGTTTTAATCGCCGACCTGAACAACGGCAACAGGCTGGAAACCTATGTTGTTCCGGCAGAAGCCGACTCCGGCAAGATAGTAATACTTGGGGCGGCTGCCCAACTGATAAGGCCGAAAGATCTCATCATCATTATTTGCTTCGGCTTTTTCACACTCGAGGAGGCCAAAGAATTGAAACCAAAAGTCGTCGTTCTGGACGAAAATAACAAAATAAAAAAGTAGATACTGTTTACTTTATTTTAGCCCGCACTTTAGGCGGGATTTCTTTGGCAATGGCTAACTAACAAAATGCATCCGAAGCTTTTCGAGATACCTATTATTCATTGGCCTGTTGGTACCTATGGGCCGATGCTGGTTATTGGATTTCTTGCAGCCATCACATTAATAAGACACCTTAGTCGAAATATAACAACTAATCCGCAACATATTACAAACGCCGCTCTTTACTCCCTGATAGGGGGAGTTGTTGGAGCGCGTCTATTTTACGTAATTCACTACTTTGAGAAGTATCAGGACAATCTGCTCGATATCTTACGCATCTGGCACGGCGGCCTTGAACTTCTTGGCGGCGTGATTGTGGCTGTTACTGTCATCCTTGCATATTTGCTGTATCACAAGCTGCCCATCTGTCGATCTCTTGATATTCTGGCGATCGGCCTTATGCTGGCGCTGGTCTTCGGCAGAATCGGTTGCTTTCTCAATGGCTGCTGCTTCGGAAAACCAACAAAATTGCCCTGTGCAGTCCGTTTCCCTTATGACTCGTTTGCATACTACAGCCAGGTCAATCCGAATACAGAAAGGAACCGTCCCGAACCTCAACTGCAAGTGCCTTCTGATTATTTCTATTACATCAACGAAAGCGGCAAAAAGTACATAAAACCATTTGAAGAACTAACAGCTATCCAGCAATACGAGGTCACCAAAGGCAAATACCGATGCCTGCCCGTCCACCCGACTCAATTGTATTCATCAGCCTGTGCCGCATTCCTGTGCTTTGTACTATATCTTTTCTGGCGAAGGTCGCGAAAGTCCGGCGGCAGGTTCTTTACAGGCCCCGGCAGCACATTTAGTTTGATGTTCATACTCTACGGTATAATGCGATTTATTATTGAATCTCTGCGCGATGACAACCCGTTTGAGTACGCCTGGTGGGCGGTTTACAAAGGTGGGACAGTCTCTCAGAACCTGGGCATTTATATGGTCATCCTCGGCGTGGTTTTAATGATGCTATTTCAAATAATCAAACCAAAAGAGCTGAAGTCTTGAACCTTCTGCCTTTTTCAGTTGAACATTTCGCCGGAATTGACGATATTATTAACGTAGGATAATGTTTTATTTTATTTTGTATTAGTAGAAGCGCAATATTATGGGACTGTACGATAGAGATTACACTCAGGCGGACTTTCAATCTCAGCACGGCTATGCTCCACAGATGCGGATGAGCTTTCCGAAGCTTACTCCAGTCGTCAAGCGGCTGCTTATCGTCAACTTTGGTATACACTTGATAAAAGTCATTTTCTTTCGAGTAGAAGAAGGCACTATTTCCCAGCTTGACGCTCTGTTTTCCGTCTTCCCGATTTCAGTGCCTTCGGCTTTACAAATATGGAGATTAGTAAGCTATCAGTTTTTACACTGGACCGGATGGCATATCTTTGTAAACATGCTCGGCCTGTTCTTTTTGGGTCCGACACTCGAACGCCATTGGGGCAGTAAGAAGTTTCTAATTTTCTACTTATGCTGTGGTATAGCAGGGGGAGCTTTTTATACATTGCTTTGTGCTATCAATCCGTCATGGGCCGCTCCTATGGAAGGGGCCTCCGGTTCCATACTCGGAATGTTAGCTGCATGTGCAATACTTTTTCCACATTTTATTGTCCTTATCGTCTTTTTCCCGGTGCCCATAAGAGTAGCAGCAATTGCTTTCACCGGATTATACATCCTCAACATATTAGCTTGGGGAGAAAATGCCGGCGGTGATGTAGCTCATTTGGCGGGAATGGCCGCCGGTGCCGCTTATGTCCTTTCCGGCCCATGGCGAAACAAAATCAAAGTTAAAACGACTGCCGGTCAACGATGGCAAAAGAAAATAGCGCAGCAGCGTGATCTGCAGATAGAACTCGACCGAATTCTGGATAAAGTCCACAAATCCGGAATCCACAGTCTGACTTCAAAAGAAAAAAAGATCCTTAAGCAAGCCACCAAAGCCGAGCAGATGCGAAACAGATTCTAAATAGTTCCCACTATCAACAGTTATTCCCTTACTATTCTTGCTGGTCGTCTTCCTGGCCGTTCTGTGAAGACTGTTGAATCTCTTCAATAATCTGCTTAGCTTGCTCTACATATGTTTCCGGAACGAGCACACATGGAACCATGCCGTCAAGACAATAAGCCCCTTGCAGATTCTCGTTAGCGATTTGAACCGGGATTCCCGCAGCCTCAAGATTTGCTTTCATCAGATAGGCAAACGTAATATCGCTTGCGGCAAAAACCTCCACGTATCCTTCCATATGACTACCTCTTTAGGACCAGCGACAATAATATTCTACAGAATTGTACCGAGCATTGGTGTTTCCGGCAAGAGGCAACTTAAAATCCCTACTCCATAGATCTCTTATAATCACGGATTAGAACGGCAGGCAAACTTCTGTTCCTCACGATAAATAAGTCCGGCCTCTCCATTTATATTCCATCGATCGCCAAAAAATCCGCTTCTGCTGCCCCGGCGCGCACTTTCTTGGCCGTCTGATAGTCATCTGAGCGATACCACTGTTTGGCCCGTTCCAGTGACGGAAATTCCAGAATCACAACTCTCCGCGTCTCCTTAGGGCCTTCGAGTGACAGTGCTTCTCCTGCTCTGGCAATAAACCGACCGCCGAATTTAGCGATTGTTGCCGGAGTCAATTCGAGGTACTTCTTGTAACGCTGCCCGTCAGTGACCTCGACTCGAGCAATCACATATGCTGCCATCCGATATCCCTTCTCTGACGATATTATCAGCGAATATAATTGGCCCAAGGGGCAGTCCAAGGGACCTTTTAAGGGGAGCTATACAACACGTTACCTACGACACAGGTCTCCAATGATTTTATGCCACTATTATGCCATTTCCTAAAAATATCCCTATACGGTGCGGAACTCTCGAAAAGTTATAAGTAGCATTCAAGGTAAAGAAAAGCAAGAAGAAGAAAAATTGATTAGAGAATTGGTGAATTACGAGTATCTGGCATCAAGTATCGACGTTTAATATTAGATATTGCCGCGTTCTATAATGAATAATAGATATTTTGTCTGTAATATAGTAAAAATACCCCGCAAAGGACCTGCGGGGTAGATACAAATTGGCACCAAGTGTTTGATGTCGGTACCATCCTTGGGCAGCAGATTTAAAAATTCAAATATAGTAAAAGATTTACCTGGTAAAGGGTGAATCAAGACTGAGCAAGATTAATTGATCCCAACAAATCAATCTGTTTAATCCCATCTGAATCTTGGTTCTCCCTTCTCTGTCAAATCTTTAACTCGTTCCTTTACCTTTTCTTCCTTAAATTTCTGATTTCTCCACTTACCGATGTCTTCTATACTTGCCTTGACCCGATTTTGCAGCTCTTGAAGCCGCCTTAGCAATTCTTCATACTCGATTTGCTTTCTTCTAACGATTAGGTCATATTTGTCGGAAACGACTTCTTCCAACTGAGCCATAATCTCGCTTTTTTCTTCCTCGGCTTTGGCAGCCTTGATTTTTTTAAGCAACTCATCTTCTCTTTCGGACAGTTGCAGATCGGCAACAAGAACTTGAGCCAACTCGGGATTCCCCCTTGACCGATCGTATGTTCGACCGTATTTTCGCCAGGTAAGCTCATATTTCTGCGCATAGAGATTTGGGTCATTATCCTTCAATTGAGCTAATGCTTCGGCCTCCTTCAGCACATTTTTTTCAAGCCAATCAAGAAACTCTTCACGTCTTCTCTCTCTCCAGCTATCTATAATAACTCTGCCGATTTCCGGTCCGGCAGATCTTCTTAGCTCAGTCCTGAATTCATTAGGATCTTTTTTGCGCAAATCTGCGAGCTCTTTTGCAGTGTTCGGATCGCGCTGTTTCAATCCCTCTAAAACTCTGTCGATTTGCTCATCTGTCAGTTCCGGCCGTCTCCACCTACCATCCGGCCGTCCCATTCTTGGCCTACCTCGACCCGGTCCCCTGCGTCCGTTTCTTTCACCTGAGCGTTGTCCCGGCCTTTCCATTCTTGAGCCTTCGTCGGCTCGGGTGTTTCGATCATTACTATCCTGGGCCAGAGAGCAAGGCAGAGAAGCCAGAATTACTACTGTTGCCATAATTAGCACTAAAATGATTCGGCGCTTTGACTCCATTTTTTTATCCCTTCCAGAAATCACCGGCGATTACTATCAATTCCATTTCCATTTCCGTTACGGCACTGTCTCTGTCGCTGTCGAGATTCTCTTCGCCCGACTCAAGGGCCATCAGCTCATTTTCGATCTGCTCGACTTTGGTATTAAAAGCGGCAATATCATCGTTGTTCCAAAAACCAGTCGGTAATAATAAGGCAGAATATGTCTCTATTCCGGGCTTAATGTCGGTGGGTTCTTCAAATAAATTAGTTCCTATCGCAGTTATGATAATAACTGCTGCGGCAACAACAGCCGCTCTGTATGCAATTCGTTTAACAATAGCTGCTCTGCGAGGCATTACATGCAGGGCAATTTCAGCCTTGATATTAGCCAGGAGCATATCATCAGGCTCAGGGGCAGGGTGCTGCCGGAGGACTTGCTCGCCTTTTTCTATATCATCAAGATACATTTGAGTTTGTTCGGGATCCATGAATTTCTCGAACAGCTCTCTTAGATTTTCATCATTTCGATTATCCACAATATTATCCCTCCATAAATTCCCGCAGCCTCTTTAGCCCTCGATGCAACTTCGCCAATGTGGTTCCTATCGGCTCGGACCGCATTTTTGCCATTTCCTTAAAGCTTAACTGCGAATAGAAACGCAACATAATCAATTCTCTTGTATCGGTATCCAGTCTTTTAAGCTGTATCTGTAACCTGTCTACTTGCTCATTGTCGGATTTTTTTAATTCGGTAACTTCGGATTCCAGTTGATCTTTTCGGACATTAAGCAATTTTTTACGCCGCTGCTTGCTCCTCAGAAAATCGTGAAAAATATTCGTCGCTATTTTGAACAGCCAGCTTTCAAAAGAACCGCCTTTATATGAGGCGATTTTCTCCACCAATTTGACAAATAGCTCGCTCAGCAGTTCGTCGCTGATGTCGTTATTGCCCGTCAGCCGATAAAAGTAGCCGTAACAACGACTTGCATACATATCAACCAACTGCGAAAAGCACTGGGCATCACCTTTCCTACAACCAACTATTATTTGGGCTAAGTCAACAGTTTCTGCCATATTTTCAGCACTTTTTCAAATATTAAGACGACATCTGCAAACGATTTATTGCAAAAATCCGAAAAATTGACATGTAAAGAAAAACACCGACAGAGTACGCAGAATTACAAGTCTTCCTCGTCGTCCTCCCCTTGTTCCGGCTCATCGATCTTCCAATTATCTGCTTCATCAAGCTCATTGATTTCCCGCTGCATGTACTTGAAAATTTTATCTTGTAGAGGTGCCAACTTACCATACCACTTGAGCATTCCCTGATAGCTGGCCAAGAGCATATCCAGACGGATAAGCTGCCATTTGGAGATACATTCCGGTTCTTTAATATTGGTAAACGGGTCGCATTTCAAGCTCCTTCTGCCGTCGGGCCCAAACTCACAATACTCGCAATCTTTGCATTGAATCATTTTTACACCCCAATTTGAACTGGTGAAAAACAACGTTCCTAACAAAACCAGGATTAAATTTAATTCCGGCACCGGATAAAATTGAAATTCCGTGGTTCCAAAATTCTCCGCAGAATGCAAAAACGCTATTTTCCCCGTCAACAATTGTTAATTTTTGTTTTTTGCTTTTCAATTTATATATATTATCATATATTCAAAAGACTTGAAAGTTTTTTTGCGATAAAGATTTTTCGTTGTTTGTGGAGAAATAGATGGCAAAATCGAGACGTAGACGCAAAGTGGGCAGCAAAAAAAGGCGAGCCAAGTGGAAAATACGGCACAAAATAACCTAATAACCGGTTTTTAACTCGTGCCTATTGGGTATCGCGCAAGACATACGCAATACGGCAAATGAAACACTTTACTATATCCTTCGAGCCTGATGGCAAGCAAATTTTCATTCACGCAAGCGCAACACTTCTCGAGGCAGCAGGCCAGGCGGGCATTATCTTAAATACTGCTTGCGGCGGCAGGGGCACCTGCAAAAAATGCCTCGTGTATTTAGAGCCGGACCACCGGCAGGTCCTCGCATGCCAGCACCGTATCCAGAGTGACCTGAAAGTCTCAATCCCCGTCGAATCCAGATACTTTGAGCAGCAGATTCTCGAACACGGCATCGAGGCAAAAATCGAACCATCTTTAACAATATACGAGGAACTCCGCAAAAAAACCGTCGCAGAGAAGATTTTCGGCCTGGCTGTCGATATCGGCACAACAACCGTCGTGGCAAAACTCATCAATATGGCAGATGGCAAATGCCTGGCCACTGAATCGGTACTCAATCCGCAAACCAGATACGGCGACGACGTCATCAGCAGAATCGCATACGCCCAAAACGCCGAAATACTTACCCAACTTCACAAGGCCATAATCTACTGCATATATGACCTGATCGCCGAGCTCTGTGAAAAAGCCTCGATTGACATGGACGACATCTATGAAATCTGTGTCGTCGGCAATACGACAATGAACCACATCTTCCTCAAATTCCCGATTACTCAGCTCGGCCAGGCACCCTACAAAGCCCATTCGCTCGACGCTCACGATTCGCCTGCCGAGCAGTTAGGCATAAAAATAAATCCCCGGGGCAATATCCACACAGTCGAGAATATTGCCGGCTTCGTCGGCTCGGATACCACCGCAGTCGCGCTTGCGACCGGCATTGATTCAGCCGATAAAGTGACGTTAATCGTGGACATTGGTACTAACGGCGAGATCGTGCTCGGCACCAAAGACAAACTTTACGCCGCAAGCTGTGCCGCCGGTCCGGCCCTGGAAGGGGCACGAATAAGCTACGGCAGCAGGGCGGCTGTTGGTGCGATAGAAGCGGTCGTTGTCGGCCAGGACGATATCGATTTGGATGTGATTGGAAATTGTCCGCCGCGTTCGATATGCGGCTCAGGCCTGATTGACGCTGTAGCCGTCCTGCTGGACTTGGGCATCATCGACGTGACAGGACGGTTCAACCAGCCCGGCACGCTCCGCGATATGCTGCCGCCGGCAATTATATCCAGAATCATAAAACATAACGAACAGCTAAGCTTTATCCTCTCCGGAGCCGCGAATGTTAGTGAGCGGATTGTCGTCCTGACACAAAAAGATATTCGCCAGATGCAATTAGCCAAAGCTGCCATCCAAGCCGGCATAAAAATCCTGATGCGAAAACTCGGTATCAAAGACGCTGATATCGAGCAGATTTTTTTAGCAGGGGCCTTCGGCAACTACATCCGCCCAAAA
Organism: uncultured Pirellulales bacterium; assembly: GCA_964520535.1. Taxonomy (GTDB): domain Bacteria; phylum Planctomycetota; class Phycisphaerae; order Sedimentisphaerales; family Anaerobacaceae; genus JAFGPS01. The sequence continues at coordinate 13,633 of CAZFOQ010000010.1, forward strand.
AGTGCCTTGCAAATCGGCCTTTTGCCGGCGGGTAATACTCAGCGAATCCATTTCATCGGCAACGCCGCCGCCTCCGGCGCCCAGATGTTACTTTTATCCCGACAGAGCCGGGACCACGCCTGTGAATTGGCCCGCAAAATCGAATACGTTGAAATCGCCCACGAGCCAGACTTCCAGGACATCTACGCAGATTGCATGAGATTTTAATGTTTAGCCCCGCAATTTACTGCGGGATCATTTTCTTTTTCCGTTGAACACACAAATACAATCGATATAATTATATAATGTGAAAGGGAGTTTTGGATTATGGGCAAGAAAGATGCACTTCGAACCAGATATATACATGTGCTGTGGGTGCTGCTGCTCTTTCTAATCGTGATTTTGATTATGGCCATTCTCAAATGCGAGATGGCTCCGCCGGCGTATTAAATTCGTATCTCGTGAATAGTGTTTCGTGAATCGTAAATTGTTTTTTATACCCTAAATCCTATACCCTATCCCCTAATTCTGTGCCTTTGTGCCTTCTGCCTTTGAACCTCTCTTCTGTCTCCTAATAAAGAACTAAGTCTTTTGCTAATAAAAAACAGGCCTTTTTCTCATTAAGAATATGTAGTTCTACGTATTTTGAGCAGAAAAGCGCCGCTCAATATTGCATCACCCCCGAAAATAGATAATACTTTATATAGGAGTGAATATTCTTTCTGTCATGGAGGATCCTATCTTTCTTCGAGAGCAACTAACATAAGTGACACAGATTTGCCTTTGGAGGATCCGATGCACGAAAAGAAGTCATGTTGCAAGAAGGACGATCCTTCACGTATAATGAAAGTGAAAATGACCATTATAATCTTGAGTCTATCGCTTTTGTGGATAATGACTCTCGTTGCGGCGATTCGGCTCACCTTTACTTGCCATGATGACACTGCACAAGTGACAGCAAACGTATCTGACGATGTTTTTCATATTACAAATGAGACCACAAGACTTGCCGAAGAACGGTGGAAGCGAGAAGGTGGTCCGAGTCCTGAAGATCTGTGGAGACAGGAAGAAGCGGCTAAAAAGCGTGACGAAGAACGGAATAAACGTCTCTTCATGTCTCTAAGACCTGATAATTTTCCTGCCCCTGCCGCATCTTCCGGTCCTGACCAGCTTGACATTGACGCCATAATAGCCAAACATTATAAAGCGAGTAGAAAAGGAATAGAAAATATGTTCGGCAACAAAGACATGCAGACCGACATTGATATACAAACAGAGATAAAGAATATGGAGGATCAATATGCTATTGAACACCAGGCCCTTATCACCTACCTCGTTGGAATGGTCAAGCGATATGGTTTAACAGGTACTGTGATTGTATTTACAAGTGTCTTGCTCACTATTTGGTTTGGTGTCTTGACAATATGTGAGCTTATCAGGTGGCTCATTCTTCGCTTTTGCGGTTATGTAATCAGTCGTCTCGTGTAAATCTCGATTCAGAAGTCGGCATTTAGGGTGCGATACTTCGCTGAAGCTACTAAGCCTCGCAGTAACATCGAGAATCGAGTATCCGGCATCGGGTATCAAAGATTAGATCTCTCTACTCGGCCTTGCCTCGGTCGTGATGACAATTTAAATATAAAAGTAAACAACCACGGGTTAAAACCCGTGGCATTGCCGCTTCGGGCTACACCCGTCCGACTTCGTCGGATAACTTCATCTACGGGTTGAAACCCGTAGAATTGCGGCAGAATAGTAAAATATACGGTAGACAAATCCGAATTTTTTAATGTGCCGCATTTTCAAGCCACATATCAAAGAAGCTAATGAAATCATCATATTCCACGATTCCGTCTCTGTCCCAGTCTACAACCATGCCCAGGTTGTCAGCAGCCATCTTCCATGCCTGTTCATATTTCGGCAGAGCAGCATCGCAGATTTCACTTCCCAATCGCTCGGCAATCGTATCGGCTTCCTTTATAAGCGTTTTAGCTTGTGTGATTGTGGCCGGATTAGCAAATTGGAAGTCAGCATCAGAAACAACTGTTTCGGCAAGTTTCTTATGCGCTTCAGCCACGAGCCGCCAGACTTCGTAAACGTTATCAGTGTAAACGGATCCCTGGCCCTGGATGTATGTCTTTAATACCCCGCAGGCTTGTTGCTGATAATCGAGCACGTAGGCACCTGCAAAACCTCCCTGCATTTGTGCAATGCGGTCCGGACCGGCCCAGACAACCTGAACCCGGTCTATCCCGGCGATGGTGATGTACGGGGGACTGTCACCAAGACTGACAGTGAGCAAATCAATGGCCTGCTTGAGCTCCTCGGATGTCGGATCCTGGGAAATAATAAACCAAAGTTCGTCAATGGCCTGAGTTGTGTAGCAGTAAGCGGTCGGTATGACCGTCACCGTCGATGTGCAGGTATCTGATGCCCCTTTATCATCGGTCACCGTCAAGGTTATGGTGTGCGCCCCAACCGGATAAGGCCCGGTCGAATCAATTGATAAAGTGATTGGGTCACCAGTCGGATCATACGAGTGCCAGTCGATATCCTCGACCGTCACAAAAACCTGACAACTTCTGTCCGCAGTGACGGTGATATTCCGGCACCTCGCTACCGGAGGCTCGGTGATATTGAACGACCAGGTTGGTCCGGTCGTTTTCAGGCAGGGATTCTTGATGTCAACTCGCCAATAATACCTCGTACCGGCACGCAACGGGCCGGGACAATAATTCAGGCTGGTCAAATCAGTTGCAATAGGTACCAGCGAATTCGGGTTTGTACCCAGATAAAGATCCCATGTCGCATCAGATGAAACATCGCCCACGGCCCATGACAGACAAGTATCAACCGCCAGATCCATGGCGCCGTTGGGAGGACTCGGATCAGTCGGTACCGGCGGAACCGGGCAGGGCTCGATGAGCAAAGTCCAGGAAATCAAATATCCGGTATCATCCGAGGCATCATCAGTAACTGAAAGCCCCCATGTGCCCTGGGAATTCTTACTGAAAAAATCCAGCAAATTGCCCTCCGGCTGGTAGGCTCCGGTAAATGGTGCTGTGCCATCGTTAATTAATGTGGCTGCCTCATCATCGAGAATTGTTCCCTCAAAATTATCTCCGCTCTCGCCTACCTCTGAGAACAACTCAACCTCCGTCCCATCAGGTGCAATCAGATATACATCAAGGTCGGAATCCCATGTATGCTCTATGTTAAGAATAACATTGACATCCTTAATTAAGAGCGAATCCGGCACAGTTAAGATGGAAGTGATTGTGCCATTATCCGGAATTTCCATAGATTCATTACTGTCATAAATATAAACGATACCTTTTGCTTCTGTGACCAGGAACAAAGACACACTAATTACCATTATAATTGTTGTGAATCTTAAATTAGTTTTCATTTTTCGTACCTCATAATAATTGTTGGGATCTCCCTCGTATCCAATTTGAATCCTTTATTGTAAAATCACGAAATTCAGCCCATATTGGCCTCATCTAATATCCGGAGCAAGTCCCTTCGAGACAAAAAGCGTTTAGTCGGCACTAACATATCTGGAACATCCGTGAAATATGCCTACAGTAGGCAGAATTGACTAACTATCCTGCGTTGGACCAAACCTCCTCGCTGTTTGGAAGAACGAATGCGCTAACAAAAACTCTGGCTAAAAGCCCTTTGGCTTCGTTTAAGCGGACAATAATCCCGGTAGTATAACTATAGAACCTGCCAGCTTTGCATCCAATTTACGATATTATGCCGTATAGATAGAAAAGTCAAGGAATTTTTTCATTTTTTCAACTTTTGAGCGAAAATCCAGGATACGAATGAGGATCCGGGAGTCGGAATTCAGCAAAAATAAAATCCATAAACTAAAAACCACGTCCTGAGCAAGGCCCGCACTGAGCACTATCGAAGGATCAGAGCTAAAAACTCAAAACTGCCCTTTCCACCTATGAAGCTATATCCCGTGAGATAGCTAACAGCAACATCTCACGGGATGAATCCCTTATGACTTGTGCACTGGTGTTTGCCTTATGCCTTATGCCTTATGCCTTATGCCTTATGCCTTATGCCTTATGCCCTTATTCACTTGTTATGTGAAATAGACACAATATAATTTTGGGCTATTTATTGTTGCAGCAGAATTGATTTGGATGTATTATATCAATCTCAGTTAATTAGAGCCTTTTTTATCCATGGAAATAAGCATAAATCTGAAAGTTCCTCTTTCTGATCTGATATCCACATCCAAGCCTCACTTACGGCAGTTTCCAAGTGATCAATTGTCAGGTATAGCTGATTGCTCAGTTTCCTCTGTCTCAATTGACGCCATATCAATTCAACAGGATTTAACTCAGGTGAATATGGAGGTAGTAACAAGATCGAGACATTTTCCGGTATTTTAAGTTCTTTCGAACCATGCCAGCCTGCACCATCCATTACCAGCAAAGCATGTACATTTTTTGGCAGTTGCTTTGCAAAATCTTTCAAATACAAATTCATAATCCAGGTATTGGCGTAAGGCATACGCCAACCGTGACAGTGGCCTGTAACTGGACAGACCGCACCAAACAGGTATGTCCATTGATAATTTGTTTGACGAACGGCATGCGGACAACTGCCCGTTTCTGCCCATACCCGGGATATAGTACCCTGCTGGCCGATACGAGCTTCATCCTGAAACCATAACTGAATGTATTTATCGGGAAAACACTGCCTTAGTTGCCTAATGACCTCTGGAAGTATTTTTTTAAAAGCCTCCTGTGCCTCAATATCAGCCTGTGGATATCTTTGGCGAGGGCAAAGGCATGGAAAACCAAAGCGATGAAGCAAAAAGTATGTACCGCCAAGAGAATACCGAGCGTTAAATTCTTCTTTTAATATCTTCTGTAAGTCCCTGCCGCGAAGACTGCAAACATTGTCTTGCTCTGTCGGACCCTGGCGAACGCGTTGTTTGAATTTTTCTATCTGCTCGCTGTTAAGCTTTGGAGGCTGACCGGATCTTGGGGCGTCAGATAAACCATTTGGCCCTTGTTTATTGAAGCGATGCAGCCATTTGCGAAGCGGACGCTCGGAAATATCCATTCGCCTGGCGACTTGTGGTATTGTTTGGCCTTGAGATATGAATTTTATTGCCATCAGACGCTGCCGAATCCTGCCATCTTTTTCTTTGCGAACGAGAGATGCGATTTCTTTTGTCGTTATTTCGTAGATTATTGTAAGTGGTGTTCTCATCATGAATTCTCCTTATTGGGGTTCATGATGATATTATCGTATTACGGCTTGTATTATCTTGAATTATTATAATATCAGTGTAATGAAGGTTAGAGGTCTGATAATATAAGTACAAATCAGACCTGGCTGAATAGAATTCTGGTCCTGCATATTTCATATATGAGAACCAGAGAGGTGAGCTAAGTAGGTGATTATGAATAAAAGAAGTGGATTTACGCTGATAGAACTTTTAGTCGTAATCGCCATCATTGCGTTACTGATGTCGATTTTGATGCCGGCATTGCAGCGGGTCAAGCAGCAGGCAAAGACCGTTACCTGTTTATCGATGCTGAAACAGTGGGGCAATTTCTTTATGATTTACACGGGCGAAAATGACGGCTATTTTATGGAAGGAAAATCCGGGACCCAGAACGGGGGCCATAATCGCTGGTGCAAAGCCCTTAGCCCGTATTACAAGTATGATACGAAAATGACCTGCTGTCCGAATGCGACCAAGCCATGGTACGACGAGAATGGGAATTCGACCGGTCTGGAGGGTACCTTCCTCGGGGGTGTCACGGCATGGGGCTACGACATGGCTAACAACTGGGACAACCCATTGAAGGGCAGCTTTGGGATCAATGGCTGGTGCAACAATCCGGTGCCGGGACGCGGTGAAAAGCCGGTGAAAAATCACTGGAGAAGTCCCAATGTTCAGCAGGCAGGTTATATGCCGCTGTTTCTCGACGCCCAGCGCTATAACACCTGGCCGATACACACCGATACACCACCGGAAATTGAAGGCCTAAACTGGTATGGATTTACGCATATGACTCGTGTCTGTATCAATCGGCACGATGGTTTCGTGAACTGTTTGTTCCTATACTTCTCTGCAAGAAAAGTCGGACTGAAGGAGTTGTGGACATTGAAGTGGCATCGTTCATATAATATATCAGGGCCCTTTACTTTGGCTGGGGGAATGCAATCAGACGAATGGCCCGAATGGTTGAGAAGCTACAAAGACTACTGAAAATAACTCAGCAAGGTAGAATATGCCTTGCACACCATAATCATAATATAGAATTTGGAAAGAAACAGGGCTGTGATTTGTAGTCACAGCCCATTTGAATTTTAGTCAGGCAGGGTGCGCTGTACACACTGTAATCGCTTAAAGTGTTCTGCGTTTTCGCAGCCAGCCTACAATGCCGGTGCCAATACCAACGAGCAATAATGCACCCGGAGCCGGGATCACTGATACATTGTCCAGCGCCGGTCCCCAGCCGGTATCATTGACAAGTGATGTGAATTTTAGTGTGGTCGTGCTTGCGTTCGCAACAAATGACCATTGCTTATTTTCCCAGCCCATGTTTGATTTTGTCCAGCCTGTAATATCGAAGTTAAATGCGTGGGAATCTACACCTACCGCCTCGACAACTAATTGTTTGAGGTTCGGCGGGCCGTCAGGATTACCTGCCATATCAAAATTTACGATGTAAGTATAGCCGGGAATCGTGGCTACATCCTGCTGAATGCTCCCGGCAGAAAAACCGCTGAGATCCAGAGATCGACCGCCATCTGAGGCCTGCCAGTATGTGCCGATATAGTCAATTTGGCCGGTAATGGTCCAGCCGGTGATGTCGGTTGCTCCGGGATTTAGTATCATGTAAGCACCGGGATCGGTTCCCAGCTCGAAGCTGCCGTTTGTTAAACCTGCCCATGCCGATGCACCGGCAAAAGTCATTATGATTGCAGATAAAATTACAATGCTTTGAAACTTTTTCATCATTCCCCCCATTCCTGTTCCGGCTCAGTACCGGCTTACAACAATTAACAAGCAAAGAATAACAAATCAGTGGAGCCGTTCGAACATCAATAATGGAAAAATAAACCTCCCAATCAGACAATATTTTATCATTTTTCGTATTCTTTGTCAATCGAATTATTTGATATGTATTGAGTGCCGAAGTGCTCCCAAAACGTCCAGCTATTGTGGAAATTCGTATTTTTGGTGTAATTTACTAATTCTGCTATTGTTATTGGACATCTTCGTAAGTTCTCATTATTTTCCCGATGATTATGGCAATTTCAAATACTTGTGAATTGGCCTGAAAGATAGTATAATACACTCCGTTTTAAATATATCGGCCGGCAATTGAACTGGCAGTGCAGAAACAGGGGGATGTTATAGAAAGGCAGGGAAATATGAAAAAGACAACTTTTATAACCAACATAATACTGACGGCGGTCCTGTTATTGACTGTATCATGCCAGATGAGAACATCCCGAACACAGCGAAGAACAACAATGCCTGTTAGCAGTAGAACAACAATACCCAGCAGCAGTAGAACAACCATGCCCAGCAGCAGTAGAACAACTACGCCCGATAGCAGGATGGTGTATAGGAATCCTTCCGCCCCCATCGATGCACGCGTTGCGGATCTGATTTCCCGAATGACATCGGAGGAAAAGGTCTCGCAGATGCTATATAATAGTCCTGCGATTGAGCGACTTAATGTACCTGAGTATAACTGGTGGAATGAATGTTTGCACGGCGTAGCACGGGCCGGACGCGCCACGATATTTCCGCAGGCGATAGGCCTTGCCGCGACGTTCGATGAAGACCTGATATACAGGGTCTCAACGGCAATTTCGGATGAGGCCCGTGCGATGCATCATGCGGCCATCAGGAATGGGCGTCGTCTCCAATACGGCGGTCTTACATTCTGGACGCCCAATATCAATATCTTTCGGGACCCGCGATGGGGACGCGGACAGGAAACCTACGGAGAAGATCCCTATCTGACTTCCGTGCTGGGAGCCGCCTTCGTCAGAGGCCTGCAGGGTAACAATCCCAAATACCTCAAGGCAGCTGCTTGTGCCAAACACTACGCCGTGCACAGCGGACCGGAAGCGGATCGGCACGTATTCAACGCCCAGGTGAGCCCGAAGGATATGTACGAGACATATCTTCCGGCTTTCAAGGCCCTGGTTGACGCGGGGGTCGAGGCTGTTATGTGTGCGTACAATCGAACGAACGATGAGCCATGCTGCGGCAGTAAAACATTGCTCGGCGAGATACTCCGTGAACAGTGGGGATTCAAGGGACATATTGTCTCCGATTGCTGGGCACTTGCTGATTTTCATAAGGGACACAAGGTGACGAGTTCATCGGTGGAATCGGCCGCCCTGGCTATTAACAGCGGCGTCAACCTTAATTGCGGCGATACGTTCCCGTATCTGGTCGAAGCGGTGAACCGAGGCCTTGTCACGGAAGAGACGATTGATAAGTCACTGGCCATCCTGCTGCGAACACGATTCAAGCTCGGCCTGTTCGATCCGCCTCAACGAAATCCGTATTCTTCGATCTCGCCCAGTGTGATCCGCTGTAGGAAACAACAACTACTCGCCCGGGAAGCGGCGGTAAAGTCCATCGTAATGCTTAAAAATAACAACAACATTCTTCCTTTGAAGAAAGATTTGCGTTTCTTGTACGTCACCGGGCCGTGTGCCACAAGCATTGAGGTGCTGATGGGCAATTACCATGGTGTTAGCAACGAGATGGTGACTATTCTTGAAGGGATTACCGGGAAACTGAAATCCGGCAGCTTCATCCAATACAATCAGGGATTTCTGATGGATCGAGAGAACGTCAATCCTATCGACTGGGCATCCGGTACCGCAAGGGAAGCCGACGCAACGGTCGTGGTCATGGGAATCTCCAATGTACTGGAAGGAGAAGAAGGAGCATCGATTGCTTCGCCGCATAAAGGCGATCGTGAGGATATCGGTTTGCCGGCCCATCAGGTCAACTGGCTAAGACGTCTTCGCAAGGGTAACGACAAACCCATTATTGTGGTGCTGACCGGTGGAAGTCCGTTTGCGATGCCGGAAGTCCATGAACTTGCAGACGCTATATTGTTCGCATGGTATCCCGGCGAGCAGGGAGGCAATGCCGTAGCTGATGTGATCTTTGGTGACGAATCGCCAACGGGGCGGTTGCCGGTTACCTTCCCGAAGTCAACCGACCAGTTGCCGCCGTATGATGAATACTCAATGACCGGCCGAACCTATCGATATATGGCTCAGGAGCCGTTATATCCGTTTGGATTCGGATTAAACTATACCAGGTTCGAATATGGCAATATGAGGTTAAGCACTACAAAGATACGACAAGGTGACTCGCTCCGCGCAAGAGTGACCCTGAGGAACGTCGGTGAATATTTCGGTGAAGAAGTAGTGCAGCTATATCTGACCGACCTCGAGGCTTCTGTAGAGACTCCGGTTTGTGCCCTGAAGGGATTCCAGCGCATTCGCCTGCAGCCGGGCCAGCAGCGAACTGTCTTATTCACGATTACGCCGGAGATGATGTCCATTGTCGACCAGAGCGGCAACAGTATTTTGGAGCCGGGGCAATTTATGATCACCATAGGCGGCTGTTCTCCCGGAAACCGTGGTATTGATCTCGGTGCTCCCGAGCCGGCACAGGACACCTTCTCTGTGGAATAATTTTTATGCTGTAGTTTTGGATAATATCAGCCCAATATGGGCAGTGATTTTATTGGTAAAAAAAGTTTTGTCTTATTGGGTGTTTTGGTGTAAAATGTATTTTATTCGGGGCGTGGCGCAGTTTGGCTAGCGCGCTTGACTGGGGGTCAAGAGGTCGCAGGTTCAAGTCCTGTCGCCCCGATTTGTTTTGCTCGGTCGAGCACGTCGGAACGGACGGCGAGATAATATCGCATCGTCGTGCCGACGCTGGCGGGTCAGTTCCCCTTGAATTTTTGAGCCTGTGTGCCATATATAAAGGCGTTCGTCATAGACTGAAAATTGATTAAAAAAATCTTTTCGCGGAGGTTGTTATGGAAAATCTCATACCATTTGGTTTTATAATATTTCTGATTCTTCTTATCCAATGTTATATTTTGAGATGGATATTCCGCATCAATGAAATTACGCTGTATCTTAAGCAAATAAATGAAATGACGCTGTATCTCAAACAGATACGGGATGTGCTACATAACATTCACCTTTTAATCGCAAAAGAGAAAAAAGAATAAAACATGCAGAGGTCGTTATGAAAAAGCTTATATTTGTCAGGGCCGGAGCCTGTGATATCTCCGGCCCCTGTCAAAAAGAAAACGGTGCGGAGGATTAAACCGAGCGTTTTCAATAAAGCCAGATTCCAACAAACAGAACCTGGCTTCGGAGGAGGGTGATGACTCGTAAATCGTCACTCGTAGCTCGTATCTCGTAAAAAGGCGGGATTTGAGTTGAAAACAGTTTAGCGTACTAAATGCAGTTCCAGACTAAGCTTGTTTTGTAGGAGAATTGATATCCCGCCTTTTGGAATTGCTATAATAGCCGGGGCCTTGCTTTTGAGGCCCCGGCCATATTATGGTCTACAACCTGACAATTGTAGTTTGACTATAACGATTGACTATACCTTTTGACTGGGGGTCAAGAGGTCGCAGGTTCAAGTCCTGTCGCCCCGATTAAATAATCCGGTTAATAACCGGATTACTTTTACAGAACAGCGGAGCATTCAACCACATGAACAAATAATCAAGTATTAAGCTATTTTGACCTTCTTTCCATAGTACCCACTCAACTTGTTAATCACGGAGGCCATTATCAATTCGACACCAAGAAATAATGCGATGGCAGGGCCCATGGAAAAATCCAGATAATAGGCAAATAACAGGCCCGATACTGAAGCAGCAATCGATACGATCCAGATCATCATCAGTTGGATAATAAAACGCGAAGAGAAAATCGCCGCTAACGTTGCCGGAATAATCAGGTAGGCAAATACCACAACAATACCACCTATTTGGATGGAAAGTGTTATAACAACACCAAGCAACAAATAAAAGATGAAATCCCAAAATACTGCCTTTGAGTTCTTAGTGGGTATCTGTTGGTAATTGTTCGATATGCTATTCAATGGCTTTCGGAAAAGAAACAAGCAAAAGCCTACAGTAGAGAAGACCAGCAGGCACGTGATAACATCCCGCCAGCTTGTCCAGAGAATACTGCCGGAGAGAACTTTTTGGATATGGATATGACCACCCGGCGCTACTCCAACAAGAAATAGTGCCGCTGCGGCAGCGATTGCATAGGAAATACCTATAACGGCCTCAAGGGAAATCTGAATTATGCCGATTCGAGCCACGGCATAAAAAGCAGCCATAGAGAAAACGGCTGCCAATGCGCAAACAAAAGAGAGAATCGAATCCTCATGTACCTCAAAGGCAAGATGAGACACAATGGCACCAACTGCAGCCACCTGAGCCAGTGCAATATCAACAAATATTACTTCTCTTTTGAGCACATGTGTGCCCAGGCATCCTAAAACACAACCCATCATGATACATATAAGGAAAGGTAATCCAACTATATGAATCAACTGCAGCATCGTCAAAGCCCTTTCTTATAAAACAAATTCTTTTGACGGAGTAAACCATTCAGGATCATCGCACACACAAAAAACAGGCCCAAAAACAATACTAAACTCGGACCATAAGGCAGGTTAAAGAAATATGACGAGCAAAGCCCCATCAAACAGGCGAGAAAACCCGTACTCCAACCGATAATCACAGCTCCTGCCCATTTTTTAGTAAACATTGCCGCAATTGCTGCGGGAATCATCAGAAATGCATATGCCAACAGGACGCCTGCGATAGGAACGATTAATACCGTGATAACACCCTGAGTTGTGAAAAGAAGGAAATCCCAGAATTTTTCATGCTTAACTATTTGTGGATTCTCAACAAGCCCAATGAATTTTCGCCGAAATTTATAATGAAAAAAAAGAAGCAATATATACACAACAGATGTCACGCAGACCAGAGGCCATGTTACCCACAACATGGAGCCGGACAGCGTCTTGGTGACATACGTTTCACCGCCGCGAATTTTATCCGCCAATAACAGGCAGGCAACCAAAGCAAGCGCATACATAATACCTATTATCGCTTCACGTGGTATGGCAGTGCTTTTTGGTTTTATCAGGGCTAATAATATAGAGCCAAAAAGTACCGCTCCCATTGAGGCGAAATATGACTGGAATGTGCCATATTCAATTCCCACGGCGATTGCCGCAAGAGCTCCAAAGGCCGCCAACTGGTCGAGCACCAGGTCTGAAAATATAAGGGTTCGCCTGATAATATGCAGGCCTATATACGTATGTAGGATCAGGACCACAGCGATTAACGCTATTTGAACTGCAAAGAATCTTATCATTTCCACATTCATAATATCTTCTTTTTGATCAGGACTTCTCGATAAGGCCTTTTTTTTCTGCCGCCTTCAAGAGCTCATCCACCCAATAATCTACAAGTTCAAAATAATCATCGACATCCGCCGCTCCGCCCACGTATAGCGGAACAATAACAGCCTCGGCATTTGTCCTTGAGGCAACGGCCTTTATCTTTTGCTCATCGAAATAATTTGCTGCCAGAATTATCCCGATATTTCTTTCCTGCATAAGATTAATTAGATTGGTGACATGTTTAGGAGAGGGGGGTATTCCAGGTTTGGGCTCCACGGTTCCCGCTTCCTCCAAGCCGAAAAGTCGAACAAAATAAATCCAGTTTTTATGATAGGTTACTATTGGTGTTCCTCTGAGCGGTAGCATCTTTTTCATCCAACCGTCGAGGAATTCGATTAGCTGTTTGTCTTCATATCTCTGTTCTTGAAGAAATGGTATAAGCCTGTCCTGTTCGGCAAGACTGCACAGTGTATCCCCTCCTAACATTTCTACAAGCTTGGCACCAAACAGTCGTTCGTCGATTTGCCGATAGAGTTTTTCCAGGTTTTGCATATAGATTTGTCTGCCTGTCGGATCATTGTTAATTAATCCGGTTGTGATATTACGAGCTACGATTTTCATATTTATTGGGCTGCAGGTAATATGTGGATTTCCATGGATATGAACGCCACCCTCTGCTCTCGATAGCACTTTCGGTTTTTCGAGAAGATTAAGCCCCGTGGCTACCGCAATGTAGCCTTTTTGTCCGCTTCGAATCCTACTGTTACCGGAGTTATCTATCACCGTTTGAATCCACAGTTCCAAATCCAGACCTGTTGCAACCAGGACATCAGTGTTTCGTAATGCAGTGGCAAATGAAGGTTTGGGACGGATGAAATGGGCATCCTGGTCGCCCTGGACAATGGCTTTGACGGAAACACGTTCTGCTCCTATTAATTTGGTTAAAAAGGCGTAATCAGGCAGTGTTGTTACAACGTGTAAATTGGCCTTGGGACTCCGTGATAATTGTGACTTGGAATATAAAGTAGCCGGCGTCATGGCTACGGCTGCTATTAGTATGAACGATATCTTTTTCATAATCTTGTGCCCCTTATTTCAATAACGCTCGTGCTTGTGGGGACCTGCTGCAAATATACACTGCAGCCAGATAACATGCTCCGGACTGTCGATCCCCTTGCCATTACCGTAATTGTACTCTACTCGAAACTTAACAAACGGACTCTGCCACCAGGTAACATATGGCCCGAATTGCCAGATATTCGGATTATCCGATGTCACTGCCAAAGGTGACAATGATAACGAACCGGAAATATCGGCATAGCTTTTCGTATCGGGCACACAGAAGTCTCCTCTTATTCCAACATCCACGGATCGGGAGACTTTTGACTGAAGGTAGCTATATAATCCCCATGCATTGACGTTATCAGCACCTGATCCGTCGGGTGCAAGAATTCTTTTGTTCAGCAAATAGACTTCATTTCGCCATTCCACATTTCGATATCGCATTTTTTCCGTCGGCTCCCAGAGAACGGACAAATCCGCCCCCAAAGCCGTCGTCGTCTTGCGGTCGTCTTGTTGGATTCCTCCAACAAGGTCCCATTCGTCATTCCATCCTAACAGGCCGGAAAGGCCCCACTCCAGATAGGTATCTTTCGAGATGTCCCGGTAGTTTTTGTAGTGGACCAAAAAAGACGGTCTGTTCCGGCTATTTTGGCCGAATAACCGGTCATTCGAACCATCTGTGAGCTGGAAGGTCAATTGCTGCGATGTGTCACCTGCGGGCGGCATCAACCAATCCAGGGATAGACCACTTTGATTCAATCCGCCTTCGCCGAATATCTGACGAAGGGCAAGAGGAAAATCAACCTGGTCCAGGCCGTGCTTGTGCCATCGATTCACCACGCCGAACTGCTGGCGAAATTTTCCTAACGTCAGGTTCAAATCGTCACGAATGTTATGCAATGTCACATAAGCTTCGCCAAGCTCGGTCTCGTTTTCGTGAATTTCCACTGCACTCTTGAAATGTGCATAGGGATCGAGCCAGGATTCGATATGAATACCCAGATTGCGAAAGTTGAAATCGTTGTTTTGCTCGCTCGTTGTATCCTTTCTGGAGGAGAATAAAAAATCTCCGGTGACACTGAGCTCTGGATTTAAGGCTTGCAGACTCAGGCCGCCGGACTGGAAAGCCTGTTCTTCGGGTTTCTTTTCGGCGGTGCCCCCCTTGGCAGCCTCGGATTTTGCTAATTCTTGCAGGGATTCTATATCCTGCTTTGTTTGTTGTTCTCTGGACATGACAGCCAGTTGCTCGATTTGTTCTTTCAGGGCATTAATTCTGGCGTCATGTTTTTCTCGTATTTCAATTATCCGCTGCTCAAGTTCCAGGATATAAACGTTTGGATCTTTTATCGAATCGGCACTATCTGATTTTTCTTGTGCTGCAGTGATATTAACGACCTCCGTTAAGGCAAAAAGTGCCAACGTTGCAACAAGTCCTTTAAGCATCTTGGGCTCCTTACAATACTTGTTCGCCAACAAATCGTATTACAAGCTTCAGGTGCAATAAGTCACACGCTACACTTGAAGTTCCGGGAAAATGTAATCATCAGTGTCTAAGATGCCGGAGGGGGACGTGGACCAAATGCTTTCAGTTGAATTAGTTGGAGTATGGTATGAAACAGGTGAATCGGATCTGATTTGAAATATTCGAAACAGACTACTTGTGTTTCGAGATTATGTAGGTACTTGTGGGACTCGACCAGCAAAGACGTACAAATTTTACAGCTTTTATAATCGTGCTTTTCGGCGTGTTTACAACTCGTCAAGTGTAATTGTAGTGTTGCTCCAGTGACCATTGATACGAAGCAGATCATCCCGATGACAAGCAGGACTTTTCGAGCTACACTAACCAATTTCATTCTTTCCTATCCCTGTTATTGTCTTGTTATAAAAACACAGCATACAATATTCTTTATATTATGCACATTTAGGGCACAATCCCTCCAGAAGCACTTGTTGTCGCTGAATTACAAAACCGTTATATGGGCTCGCCGCCATCGGCAGTAAAATCTTCGTCAGGCAATGTGTGCTGCCGCAGTTTGTACAGGTAAAATGCGGGTGGCATTGTTTTTCGGTGCAGTTGTGAGCCAGCTCGAAATGCGATGCTCTTTTGTCCACAAAAGCCTTATGCACCAGCCCGACCTTTAACAGGCTTTCGAGCGTTCGATAGATTGTAACCTTATCAAAGCGTTTTCTGCCTGAGCGCTGAGCAATCTGGTCCTGGCTAAGCGGCCTCCGAGCCTTTAGCAAAACCTTGAGTATAATCACTCTGTGCTCGGTGCAGTAAAGTTTCGACGCTTGTAATATCTTGCGAGCCTGTGTGTCCGGATTCATCTTCATAATTATGTTCCCAAGTACTAATGGTGATGGAGCGGCAATTCTCCTCCCGGCTTAACAAATAGCAGCGGAAAAACAATGTCACTGATACAGCAGGGCAGCCAGACGGCTAAGAACAGAAATCCGAAACTGCCAACTGCTTTCCAGACCGAAAAATATCCCTCCATGGCCATCAGCATATGGAATGAGGATGCCCACGTACTGAGTAATACGTGTCCTGCGTGGGGAAATTTTGTTTTTGGTCTGAAATATCCTATGAGCACACCAGCGATAGCAGCCGGCAGAACGACATACCAGCCTTCAATGAAACCGATATGCGCTTCTTCAGCGAAACCTTCATGTTCATTATCATGATCATGTACTTCGACGTGCATACCCAAAGACAATTCTCCGATGTAGGGTATTAAAGAATCGCTGAGAGTCCCAATACCAATCGATCCGATAAATCCTATTAGAAAAATGGTCAAAAATTTTCGCTTCCGGGCGTAATGTCGAAAGATCGATGTAGTTACAATCGCGCTAAGCAAAACGTGAGCCGGATGGAATACGTAAAATATTCCCCGGCTTGTTTCGTGCTCAATATTCCGGAAGATAAGCATGCACACAATGCCGGTAAAGGCCCCGAACAGAGTAAACGGAGCGTGGTTCTTTAATTCTACCAATATAGGCGTAAACTTTTGTTTCATAATTATTATTTCTCTTTATATAATGATTACTCAATTAGTCCGTAATCGGACATTATAGCTTAATCTAAAATACATAATATGCAACTAAGTTGCAAATATTTTCCAGATAATTTTTTCTTTATTTGTAAACAGGCGATGTGCTTTCGAATAAATAGAAAGTCTCTTGTTACTCTTGGAAACCAAAAATGGTTGCAAATATTTGCAAGTTATGCAAATATTAATATGAATATTTGAACTTTGAGATTTGATTTGATCAGCAATAAACTAAGCTGATTAAAGTAAGAAGGACAAGATGAAGACCATAGAATCAACATCAGAGCTTAAGAAAATAACAAAAGGCTGTGTACTTACTATTGGAAACTTCGACGGTGTCCATCTCGGGCACCGGGAGATTTTAGCCGCTGCCGGGCACACTGCCGAAAAAAAACGAGTTGAATTTATAGCGATGACCTTCGAGCCACATCCGGTCGCTATTTTATATCCGGAAAGGGCACCCGGAGTATTGACTCCCTTGGAGTTAAAGAAGCATCTTTTAACAGAATTCGGCATGGATTGTCTGATTGTGTTAAAGGACAGCGCCGAGTTGCTGAATCTTTCACCGGAGGATTTTGTCAGGAAATTCCTTGTCGAAAATATCCATCCAATGGCGGTTGTTGAGGGACACGATTTCAACTTCGGCGCCAAACGAGCCGGTAATATTCAGACGCTTCAATCGTTGGGCAAGGAGAAACGTTTTGACGTTTCCGTGATCGAACCGAAAACGATTGAGCTTTCCACAGGCCAGGTCGTCCGGGTTTCAAGCACCATGATTCGCTACATGCTCGAAAGCGGCCACGTCACCGATGCCGCCGCTGCTTTGGGCAGACCGTATCGGTTAGTGGAAGAAATTATCTCCGGCCGGGGCATAGGCAAAAAGCTGGGATTTCCCACACTGAATATGAAAAAGCCAAAGCAGGTAATTCCCGCCGAGGGTGTTTATGCCGGCTTTGTGAGAGTCGGACAGACTATCGAGGATGTTCTTTCTTCCGAAGAAAAAATTCCCGCCGCCTATAGTATCGGTCAGGCAAGGACCTACGGCGATGAATACCCCTTGCTGATAGAGGCACATCTGCTCAAAGAGAACATTGACGTCTTGACCGGCAAATTTATGGCTATGGATTTTATCCGGCGTATTCGCAGTCAGCACAAATTCAAGAGCCCGGAAGAATTATCCGCCCAAATCACCAGAGACTGCCAAAACGCAAAACAAATATTATACGGAGAAAAATAACAACACGACGTTGTGCAAGAGGCAGATCAATCCAATGTTGGATATTAATTTTAGTAAATCGCGAACAGTTTAGGAAGTATTTGAGCTTCATGTAGTGCCTCGATAAGTTCAACAATACCAATAATCCATATGAAACATAAAGCGTCAAAAAGATTCTTTCTGAAGATTTTTGGCCTTACAGTATATTCATCCGGTTCGTAAAGCAGCGAGATTGAGGGTATAAAGCAGGGCGTCATATCACAATACCGCTGGTATTGCTCTGCATGTAGATCCGTCAATCGCATGTGCTCTCTTTTAATTACATGCGGGTAGTATGCAGTGAAACCGATTAATATCAGGAATGGAATAGTAAGTGTCTCGGTTGCCAGGCCAACGCCAAGGCCGCCCAGCAGGCTGAAGAAATATAAGGGATTACGACATAAAGAGTAGGGGCCAGTCGTTACCAGTGTTTTGGATTTATATCCTGAAATGTATAGCGAACACCATAATCTGCCAACGGTCGCGATTCCAACAAGTACTGCACCGGATAAAAAAAAGATGGTGCTTACTATATCAAAGATCTCCCATTTACTGGTTGAAATTAATATCAGTATAGCCACTCCTGCAGAAAAAATGCGTGAGAGCGTAATTCTCCATTTACGGAAGATACTTTCATAGACCATTTTGTCCCCCTTGATTGTAAAAAAACCAAAAAACTGGTCATCGTTACAATATATCAGATTGTTTATTTTCGGGCAACCACTGATATGCAAAATAAAATATACACAATTCTTGAAGCTATAATTACTTTCTTACCAATTGAAATATAATTACAAAATTATATAATTCGATATATAAAAAGAAGTGACAAAAGGACCGCAGCTAAACAGATGTTGATTAACCTACATTGTCAGATGTGGCTGGAGGTAAAATTCAAACGGAGCTTCGATGCCTACCACACCGGTAAGATACCGGCTCTGGTCAGGTTGAGAGACTATTATCCAGACGCCGGAGATAAAAAGATATTGTATCTCGGATCAAAACAACATCTCGTAGAAAAACTTTCAATCAAAGTGTATGGAAATTTACTGAGTGAATAATATGGACTTATTTATCGCTCAAATCACTTAAGACTGTAAAAAGGCAAAGAAAATTATAACCATGGTTTTTGCGGAGTAATCCTATAATGCATTTTGAGCGGCGATATAGGAAAAAAGGCCATATAAAGACCGGTTTGTTTATTGTATGAGCGTGCTTTTTCTGGTAAACTCCCTTGCTAATGTCAGATGGTTCTGGGCTGGAACGTGATTGTTTAATGAAGATATAGGTTTTATGATTATTAGGTAATATGTATAGGAGGTCTTTATGAAAAACAAAAATTCGAAGAACCAAAAAAGTGCCGGAGTTAATATGACCAGAATTCTGCCGGTGTTGTTCTGTCTTGGTTTACTGATTTTACCGACTGCTTGTGCGACGACAGGAGTTACAGCTACCGGCTGGGAGCAGGTCCCTGAGATTTTAAGCAGGATTAAACCCCCGCAGTTCCCGGATAATGATTTCAAAATTACCGATTTCGGCGCGGTCGGGGATGGAAAAACGGATTGCACCGAAGCTTTCAAAAAAGCGATTGCCACTGCCAATCAGGCCGGCGGGGGGCGGGTAGTTGTTCCTGCGGAGACATTTTTAACCGGCCCGATACATCTCAAGAGCGATGTAAACCTGTATGTTTCCGAAGGAGCTGTTGTTAAATTTTCTACCGATCCGAATCATTATATGCCTGTCGTTTATACAAGATTTGAGGGCGTGGAGGTGATGAACTTCTCTCCTTTGCTCTATGCCTACGAGCAAAAAAATATCGCCGTGACAGGCAAAGGGATACTCGATGGCCAGGCCAGTAATGAAAATTGGTGGGGATGCAGGAGCGCTCAGGGCAGAAATGTGAATGCCTCGCGGGAAATGGGCGAAGCCGGTGTGCCCGTGGAAGAGCGTATTTTTGGCCTTGGCAAAGAATTAAGGCCTAATATGATTCAGCCCTACAAATGCAAGAATATCCTGATCGAAGGAGTGACATTTAAAAATTCTCCGATGTGGCACATTCACCCTGTGCTCTCGAAAAATATCACTGTAAGAAATGTCCGGGTCATCGGTCACGGACCGAACAACGACGGCAGACGGGTGAATGTCCCCAGTGAAAATATCATTGTCCGAAACTGCGAAATGAAGGACGGCCATGGCGGCGTGGTCATCGACAGTGAAATGACAGGCGGGGCAATGAATGTTTTTGCCGAGAACTGTAAAATGGACAGCCCGAATCTGGACAGGGCCCTGCGGATTAAGACCAACTCGGTTCGCGGCGGTACAGTCGAAAATGTTTATATGAGAAATGTCACAATCGGCGAAGTCGCCGAAGCGGTGCTCAAGATCAACTTTTTCTATGGTGAAGGCGACAAAGGTAAGTTTACACCGACCGTTCGCAATATCAATATGGAGAACGTCACCAGCAAAAAAAGTCGCTATGCGTTGTCGATTAATGGTTATGAACGTTCGCCGATAACCGATGTCACCCTGAAAAACTGCACGTTTGATAATGTCGAAAGAGAGAGTAAGCTCGTTGGAATCAAGAATCTGACTTTGGAAAATGTAAAAATTAACGGCGAGGTCCAGAAATAGAATTCTAAGGTGTGCAATGCACACCCTACCCGACTACCAGCATGATAAAAAAGAGTGATTTTCAACAAGTAATCGATTTGATTCACAAATCCGAGAGGATTTTGGTAACGACTCATACCAAGCCGGATGGTGACGCCATCGGCTGCCTTGTGGTGATGTGTGATGTGCTCAAGTCAATCGGTAAAAAAGTAAAATCCCTGTTATTGTCACCGGCACCTCAATGGTATCAGTTCCTTTTAAATGAAAAAGTACCGGTCCTCGATGAAGATATTCAACTCGAAGAGCTGACGGCAGGGCGGTTCGGTGAATTCGATTTGATTATGATTCTCGATACCAACAGTCCCGGCCAATTGCCGAAGTTCAAGGATTATTTAAAACAAAACGAAAAGCCCGTCCTTGTCATTGACCATCACAGAACCGCCGATGGCCTCGGCGCGGTCGAATTGGTCGAATCGGATGCCGCGGCAACGGCACTGGTTGTTATCGAATTGCTCAAATACTCCGGCTGGAAGATAACAGAAAAAATAGCAGAGGCACTATTTGTAGCTGTGGCAACCGATACCGGCTGGTTCCGGTTCAACAATACAGACAGCAGAGTGTTTTCCGCCTGTGCCGAATTGATTGACGCGGGAGCAAAACCGACAGAAGTTTATCACAAGCTGTACGAAAATTTCTCGCAGCCGCGGTTCAAGCTGATGACGGCAATGCTCAATACACTTGAGCTGCAGCTTGACGGCCGATATGCCACGATGCAAATAACGCAAACGGATTTCGAGCGGACAGGCGCGACTTACGCCGATACGGAGAATCTCATCAACGAATGCCGCCGGATAAGTACGGTTGACACAACGGCATTGTTCATCGAGCTCAATGACGGCAGAATTCGCTGCTCGTTGCGGAGCAAAGGAACTGTTGATGTCGGCGAAATCGCCGCCAAGTTCGGCGGAGGGGGACACAAAATGGCCGCCGGCACATTTGTCCCCGGACCATTGGACAATGCACAACAATTGATTTTCAAAGAGGTCTCAAAAAGATTTTCCGTTTAACGAGAGAACTTTTATAGACCGCCATCGATATATTAAATATATGGTTTAAAAAATACACAATAGTATAATACTTGTCAAAGAAGGGTGTAATAATGAAACGACGTTCATTTCTTAAAGCCGTCGGCGGCGTTGCAGGAAGCTATTATCTTAGTCAAAACATCGCTCTTGGGACAGAAACGAATTCAAAGGAAAAAACTGCCGAAATACCCAAACGTACGTTGGGAAAAACCGGTCAGAAGATCTCGATCATCGGCTTCCCCGGCCTGGCACTGGCTAAACAGGGTCAGGATGAAGGCACAAAGGCGCTTCATGCGGCATTCGAGCAGGGTATCAACTACTACGATGTTGCGCCGACCTATGGCAAAGGGGACTCTGAGATCAGAATGGGAATCGGTTTGCAGGGGATCGACCGAACCAAAATCTTTCTTTCCTGTAAAACACAAATGAGAGACAAAGACGGCGCCCGCCAGGAACTGGAAAGGTCACTGACCCGGCTCAAGACGGATTATTTCGACCTGTACCAGATGCATGCAATCAGCAGACCGGGAGATGTCGAGCGGGCCCTCGGACCTAGTGGCGCCATGGAGACTTTTATCAAAGCCAAAGAAGAAGGCAAGGTCCGGTACTTCGGCTTCTCGGCCCATACAACAAAAGCGGCCCTGGCGGCCTTGAAGGGATTCAAGTTCGATACGGTCATGTTCCCGATTAATTTCATTGAGTTATTCAATATTGGTTTTGGCAAGCCCATCCTGGAACTGGCGAAGGAGCAGGGTTTCGGTATCATCGCGATCAAAGGGATGGCCGGCGGGGCCTGGCCCAGGGATGCCCAGCGGACGCGTGACAACTGGTATAATGCACTGGAACAAGACGACGTGATAAACATGGCCATGCGCTTTACCCTGTCTCAGGACAATGTAACGACGGCGATTCCGCCGGGATTTCTTGACCTGTTTTATAAGGCGATTCCGATCGGCAAATCTTACAGTAAAATTACCGAAGCGGAGGTCCAAAAACTCCGGGAACTGGCCAAACCGGCCCCATCGATTTTCCGCAGGGGAGAAGAACGTGTGGCTCTGGGTAAAACTTCTCACGAACCGTTGTATGCCGACAATCCCCACGAGTGCTGCCCGTATTCCAACGCCTGAAAAAAATCTCTCAGGCATGCGGCATTTTTAGCGGGGTTTGGCGTACCACTGCCGGACGAGCTGCTCGGCGGGTTTGCCGGAGATGCAAAAAGTCGTATTACCTTCCGCCATATTTTATTTCGACACGGGAGATTTGCGCTTCTGTGGTGAATTCGATTTTCAGAAATTTCGCATCTTCGCCGGAGCCGAGCCCTTTGTAGAGAACCGGTTTGTGGTAGTCATACTCACCCTTTCCGGCGAAATAATCCTTGCGGCTAAACTCAATCGGTTTGAAGTTACGTCCGTCTACCGAAACAGAGAATGTGAAATCCGAAACGTTTTCCGGAAAGAATGAATACACCTTCCACGAATTAATCGGCGCTTCGACTTTGTAGACGATGGAATCGCCGCTTGTGCCCTTGAGCCTGTGTGCATCCTCTTTGAAATTGCGTGCCTGTTTGACTTCCAATGACAGATTGCCGCTGCATTCGTGAATGAATTGCATGTCCTGAATTTCATCCACAAGCGTCTTGTAAGAGACCAAGACTGGTCCGACGATATTAGAGGGCTCGGAGATTCCGGCTGAGTTTTGTGCGATGACACGGTAATAATAACTCTTTCCGATCTCAACACCGGTATCGTAAAACAGTGGTCGATATTGAAATGCGGCATCGGAGATATTGCATTTTGCCGCCAGCCACGGGCCGTCTTTGTTTTCCGTCCTTTCGACAATGTAGCTCTGGGCGCCGGCGCTTCCCTGCCAGGAAATTGCCGCAACATCATTTATCTCAAGCAGAACCGGTGCCGCAGGTTTCTCCAGGTCCGGCACTGGAACACCTCTGATTTCAAAGGCTTTTTGCCGCATCAGGGCCATCAGTCCGGTCTCGTCGAAAGCGGCATTCGAGGCGAAGCCGGGCCAGTGGTAGGCCTTGAATAAATCGCCACCGTGAGGTTCGCTGTGCCAGTAGAAACCGCCGTCCCGATTGCGAAAGCGCAGCGACCAGATCAGGGCACCCCAAACTTTTTCTTCTATCACGGCCTGGAGAACAGCTTCGACATCCTTCGTCGGGATAAAACCGAACTCGCCGACGAAGTAAGGCTTTTTGCCGCGGGCTTTGGCCGCGTTTGCCCGGATCTGGCCGATTGTTTCCGCTGGATTCTTCGAATAGTGGTGGGTGGTGACAATATCGATGTTCTCATCCTGGATAGATTCCTCACGCAAATTCGTAGTGTGACAGCCGTCGAGAACAAGATGGTTCCGGTCGAGACTCTTGATATAGGCGACGGCTTTGGCCGTCCATTCGTGGGGACAGACCAGCTCGTTGCCCGTCTCCCAGGCCAGAACTGCTTTGTCGTCACGGTATTTCACTCCCGTGACCGTATTGGTCCGGTTGATAACGGAGCTCACAATATTTTTGTAATCCTCGTAAAGTACCAGATCGGTCCAGAAGTCCTTTGCGTTCTTGCCCCGGAATGCGGTCGCCGCTCCGATGCCACCCCACCATTTCCAGTTATCGATAAAAGGAATAATGACCCGGATGCCTTTGCGATTGGCCACGGCTAAAACCATATCCAAAGACTCGAACGTTTTTTCATCCAACTGTCCCGGGCCGATGATATGCCGCGGAATATTGGGATCCTCCCCGATGGTGCGCACGGACAGGGCATAGGTCCGCACGACCTGCCCGCCCATTTGCCGGACCGCTTCGAGCGCATCGGAAATTTCAAATTCGTTGGTCGGCCGCCAGGGATTCATCTCGGTAAAGGCCATATTGTCTTCGTTATAGTGCAGGCAGGGGATGTTAAAGCTGATAAATCGAAGCTCGCCGTTTTCATCCATCAGCTTATCACCATCCCGATAAACGAATCCGGTGAACACACTTTCCGCCGCAAATGAATGAACAACGAGTGACAGAAAAATCAGGACCGTCAAAAATCTCTTCATCTTTTTTTCACCTTTCTGTACATAAAAGATTCATGATTTCAGAACGGACAACAAGTCATGGACGGCCATCCTGCTGATATGGGGGGAATTATCCTCGGAATGCCCTAAAAAGGCAAGTCAATATCTCTCTGCCCAAGAATCCGCATATCTGTCAACGCCAGACGAAACGTCAGCAAATTATACGCAGAGGCCATGAAATAGCAGCAGACACTAATCTGCCTTACCATTGACTGTAAGATAACCACTGGTGGCAGAACTCAGCCAAGTCCTTTTCGTCGATTATGTCGTCATCGATTAAATCCGATACCAGGAGATCTTCGGTTTTGCGCCATTCTTTGGCGAGAATCCAGTAGTCGCGGAAATTGACGATTCCATCGCAGTTAAAATCTGCCGAGCCGACGAGGATTTTAGCCCTTCCAAAGATACCGAATCGTGAGCCGTCCTGCTCGTCACTCTGCCAGACCGTGACAAATCGGCCATCCCGGCCTATTGCAACGGCAGGGTACCTTTGGTCGGCATCGATGCATGTATTGAGCTGGAACTCATTACCGATAGGTTCACCCAGGCTATTGAATCTCTGGCCGAATATGTCCCTTTCATTAACGTTGGGGTCTATCCGGCTGTCCCAGACGATTACAAATTCGCCGTAGTCGTTCATCGCTACCTGCGGATTTTGCTGTGCCTGTTCGAGTGTTGAATTAACAATAAACTGCTCACCCAAAGCAGTGCCGTTCGGGTCAAACATCCGGGCATGAATATCATCCAGAGCCGCAAGGTTGGGGTCACCATCCCATGTCACTATAAAACAGCCGGTTGCATCCATCGCAATAGCCGGCTGTGTAAAGGAGGATATTTCAATTGCGCCGGCTTCAAATGCATCTGTTTTTGCCGAGCCGTCCGTGTTATAAATCCTTGCCATTATCGAGTTGGTACTTTTATCTTCCATCCAAACGACGACAAAATTGCCGCTTGGATCCATTGCTATATCAGGATAACGGCAGGACGAGATTTCCTCGTTCACGACAAACTCGTCCCCTGATTTTATGCCGTTGCTATCATATAATTGGCCGCATATCGACCTGTTGCCTTCTTCGAGAAAATTGATGCTCTCCCAGACAACAACGAAACCGCCATCGTTATTCACTGTCACGGCGGGGCAAAGCTGTTCATCAAAGGTATTGCTGTTGATGAGCAGCTCATCACCGATGGGTGAGCCGTTCGGATCGAACCATTGGGCGAAAATATCTTCCTGGTTTGGGTCAATTATCCCCGGGCCCTGCCAGGCGACGACAAAGCCCGCCGCAGCGTCCATTGCCACAGCCGGCTCTGTCTGATTGCCGGTGGTTGTCGTATTGATTTGAAATTCATCACCGACAGTGCTGCAATTCGGATCAAAACGCTGTCCGAAAATGCCGTTAGAGCTGCCATCCTGCCCATAGCTTCGCCAAACAACAATAAAACTGCCGTCTGGAGCAGTAGCTACGTCCGGATCGGCCTGGTCCCAGGTCGTATGTGTATTGACCTGAAATTCGCTGCCGGAAGCCGAACAAAAAAATAAAGTAACGAGCAAATATGAAATGATCATCTGTTTCATCGAACATCCTCCTCCGTATCTATTTCCGAGTCGGCCTCAACGTAAGTTCTTCTTCCCGAAGGCCTTAAATTATCAAAATACAATTAAGTACCCTTTTGTGCTATAATGACTGACATCATTCTTACATGGCGCACTTCCTTCGCTTTTTATGTTACTATATAGATGGCGTTTGAGCGAGCCAAAATATTGATTAAAAAACTTGAGATTTTTCGGCTTCTGTTCTTTAAGAGAGCATAACGAACGCATCATCTGCCACCTCGGAGCACCAACGGAAAAGCAGACAACTTGCATGCTGTTGGACTTTTACTTCAAGCGTTTCCGAAACTCCAAAACATGGCGAAGGTCAGCAGTGCCAAAAGGATTTGAGCCGCCACGCCAAGCCAAACCGGCGTCTTTCGCCAACGCAGCATGAGCAGGGGGGTCCACAAGATGCAAGACCAGACAACAAAGGCCACAAACGAGGAAATAGAGATCTGTGAGAGCGCGTTCGCACCCAATCCCCTGCCCGCCAAACAGAGTGTGGCTTCATGTGCAGGCCACGTCAGAAATCCGAAATGTCCAAAGAGGATGATTCCCCATGTCCGGCCGATATGGGAGGCCACTTCTTTAAGGGCACCCGTCCAGATAAGCATGCCACCAGTCGACCAAATCAGCACGAGTATAATGTACCATGTCAAAACATGCCTGCGATGGCGAGTGGAAATTGCTGATTTTTCAGCCGCTTGCTCCATAATCTTTTGCATTCCAACGAAACGCTAACCGGATGCCTTTAATTCACTTTGTCCACGCAGTTCGGCAAGAATCTTCTTTAAAGCGTCACGCCCTTCATCAAGGTTCCTTCCGGCTTCCCAATCGAAGAATCTTCGGTCCCAATCTACCTGGTCAAGGTAACGCCGTTCGCTATCGGCAAATCCGGGATCGAGTTCGAGAATTTCACGGAGCAGGGCTTCTATATCCGACGGGAACGGATGCATGTTGTGTATTAGCATGTCTGTAAGGGGATGGTCCCCGGGTCTGCCGTTTGGCATGGCTATTCAACCTCCAATTATACTGGTTTAGTAACTCACCATATTCTCTCATTCATATAACTACTCGTAGTGGCCCCTTGTAATCAAAGACACTTTTAAGCGGCGGTGTTTAATTAGGCCGTCCGGATTTTTTTTACTTAGCCAACTCACGAGTGACGCGGCACAAAAGCTTGGCCCCATGGGCACGAGAGATGGCGCAAGCCATCCCAAGGAGACGATTCGTATCCAGCGATTAATTCGGAGCTGTCACTCGTTTTCAGTCTGCACTACTCAAATCGACGCCGTCGGCCTCAACTGATCGCATCAATGTTATTGCCGAGATTCGTGTAGTCGATTTTCTCGCGGGGATTGGTCCCGTTGAGGTACTCCTCGACGTTCGTGTAGCCATCTTCGTCGGAGTCGATGCTGTTGTCCGACGCCTCCTCGGGATTCAGCTCGTATTTTTTCTCCCATTCATCGGTCATGCCGTCATGGTCGGTATCAGCCGGCACGTCCTCCGGCGAAAAAGAGTATTCCGGGTAACCGCCGACCTCTTTCGGGTCGTTGACGATGCCGTTTTCTGTAATCACCTTGCCGGTGCGTACCATTTCAGTGACACGAGTGTCGACGGCATCACGGCGGGGAAGCGTTGCGCCGGCCTTCGCCAGCACCGACTTAAAAGCTTCCAGAGCCGTCTCCTGATTGACCGGCCAGCCCTCGAACGGCGTGTGGACGCGGGCAATCTCAGGGGCGTCTCCGCGGTCTGACGACCGCATGCCCTTCCAGTTGTCGGCGGTGACATCTGGGAAACCCTCGACGATATTACCGGCAACGTACCACTTGCCGGGACGCGGCCGCGTCTCAGGATACCAATTACCGGCTTCCCAACGTCTGCCGGGCGAGTACATGTTGCGCTGTTCGATGCGTGCGATCGTGCTCCGCATGTTCTGGTTCACCGCCGGTCCGGGCTTGTAATAGTTATTGATCACGTTCATCATCGAGGTCTCATCGCCGCCGTCCATAGTGCGGTGGCGCCAGTTAAAGATCACGTTGTTACGGTAGTCGAACTCGCCGCCCATACCTATTGAGGGATTGCGGCCCGTGTTGCATGCGAACAAGTTGTGGTGGAACGTCGAATCCCTGCCGCCCCAGGTGCCGCCAAAGGCATGGTTGCCGGCGTTGAGGGCCTCGCTCGAAATGCACCACTGGACCGTCACGTTCACGGTCGGCAGCTTGATGCGTCTGCCGCCGGGCATCGGCTTCATGTAGCGATAGAGCGAGAGGTTCTCGTCCATGCCCCAACTGGCGGAGCAATGGTCCACGATGATCTGGCCCTCGGGATTTCCGCCGATGTTGTCCGAGCCCTGGCCGCCCTCGGGCCGGCCTCGCCGGACGCGAAGGTGACGTAGGATGACATTATGCGTATTGATGTTGACCGAATCGCCGGCAAGACAAATACCGTCGCCTAGCGCCGACTGGCCCGCAATCGTGATGTCGGGATTGTTGATATTGATCGCCGACAGCAGGGGGATAATACCCGCGACGCGGAAGACGACGATGCGCGGACCTTGTGCTTCTATCGCCGCACGCAGGCTGCCCGGCCCGCTGTCGTTGAGGTTTGTCACCTCGATGACCTTTCCGCCCCGTCCGCCGGTGGTGAACATTCCGCCGCCCCAGGCCCCGGGGAACGCCGGGATTTCTTCGGGCAGCCGCGGTGGCAGCGGCGGTACTTGTCCCGTCGTCGGGATCACCTGCATTTCGCTTGCCGGAGCTGCCTCATCCTGGGCAAGTGTGCTGCCGCAAAGCATCCACATACCGACCAAAGCGGCCGCCAACAAAAAGATCCTGATCGTAATTCTCATGATGTTGCTCCTTTCGTCTTAAATGCACTTTGCTCTCATGGTGAAGGAGTATGAGGGCCCATGCCATAATCTTAACAATTTCCAATAATACGGGCACTTTTATCCGTATTACAGTTCAGAATATAAAAAAAGAGTCGCCCGGCGCCAAGGAAATAACAGCGGCTGTCATTCGTTTCTTTTACTCGATATCGAGTTTGGCTTTCATACTACGTACTCCATCACGCATCTGCGGATAGTTCTGCCAAAGCTTTTCGTCGCAGGCTTCGAAGTTGCCGCATTGCGCACACGTAGCAAAACCTTTCTTGATTGCACAATCTTTAACTGTACAATTCCTGCCGGGCGTGCCACGACTCTTCTTATCCTTACAGCCGTAGCAGTAGTACTCTTCGAGTTTGAAGTTCTTCTCGCCCCATTTTTCAGCTATTTTCTTTTTCGCCTCGTCGTCATTATTGATTGTGGCCTTATATAAAGGACATTGGTCAACACAATCAATGCAGCAGTAGGCAATCCCGCTGAAATCTATGCCGCTCTCGGCAGTGGATTTGGATTTGGGACAGAAATGTTTGCAGCAGCAGCCGGCCAAGCCGAGACCGCCGATTGCCAGGGTTGTTCCGGCAGTGACACCTCGCTTGAGAAATTCCCGCCTGTTCTTTTCAGTATTCATTAGATTCGGCCTTTCGTTAGATTAGGAATCCGGCAGATTCATATATTCCACAGGAATATTATACTATCCCTATGAATTGTCAAGGCTATATACTCAATACATCCGTCCGGCAGTTTTAATCGAGGCTTTTTCAACGGATCCGTAGTCACTTGTTTAAGTTGATTTTTCTTAATTTCCCTAAAGTTGTTTTGCAAAGAAGTGCTACTTCTCAATATTTTTGCGTGTAAGAGCGAAATATATTACATAGAACCAGGACAAAATTCCATGAATTATCATAAAGAGAATCGATTTATTACGATACCAGGATAAAACAACGGCAATAACCGAGCCAAGTCCGATGCCCGTTTCTGCCGCTGTATGTGAGACCTCTGCTAAAAACATAGTTGTCTCCTAACTACTGATTATATGGTTTCCAAAAAACAACTTACACCTTTAATTCCGTCATTTTTACCAGTTTATAAATCAGGAGGCTTTTTTATAGATCCGCTGTTCCTAGTTTTACTCTTTGATTTATTATTATGTTCACATTGTTTCACCGGCGATTTTTTTGACCTTTCAGTTTTCGCAAAGCGCTTCATATAACTTTGAGCCAAACTCCTTCCTTTTTTATACATCCATACAACAAATTGCTCAATAGATTTTGCTACCTGAACAACGGTTTTGAATCCCATTACGAGAGTCAGTGCTGCCATTACACCAGTTAGTATTGCTATTACGATAGTAAGGTATAGCATCTTGTTTGCTAAAGCAGTACTGCTTTTGTTAAACTCCTCTATTGCAGTTTGAAGTTTTTGAGAAGACTTGTAATTAGCGTACAATAGCTTGATATTTGCCACTTCGCCGATTGTTTTCATGCCATCTCGCCCTGCGCCGCCTATAGTATAACCGCCTCCCTCAACAACACTGTTAACGAAAGTTTCGAGGTCCTTGTCGAAACTGACGTCAGTTTGATTTGGCTCAACATCGGCTTTTTGTTCGCACCCAGAAATAACTATCGCCATCATAGCCAATAATAGATAAGCAGTTTTCATAAAAACTCCCCTTTTTTCATTTTATAGGAACAGTCACTACTTGTTATAAACAGTGACATTTTATTAACTGTTGGCTTTTAGTTTATCCAGTTGTTTTGTCAGCTTCTCAAGCCTTCGCGCCAGAAGCATTCGCTGCCTCATTGAACTGGAACATGAGATCAAAATTACACCAAGACAAACAACAAACAGATGTGCGGCCCAGATGTGAGCATCTGTCCGGACAGATACCCGAAACCACATGTCCGCCAGCGATATGAGTACTAAAGCGCCACCAACGATGTATTCCAGAATCCAGATTAACGCTCTATCTTTGAACATTATAAATGACCTCCTGAAGTTTGATTAGGACCTTTAAA
>CAZFOQ010000011.1:0-44352 GCA_964520535.1 uncultured Pirellulales bacterium
GAACTCGAAAAAAGTAAGCCGCAAAAGGACTCCAGCTTCAAAGACCCGGGCAAATGGTAAATCCGGCATGCAAAATGCCGTTGTACAACCTGCGGAGAGTATGCTTACAACCTCAAAGCCAATGGCTTTAGGCGATATGCCATTACTGCCTAATCAATTTCTGGGGACACCAGGACCCTCACAGGCT
Source organism: uncultured Pirellulales bacterium (assembly GCA_964520535.1). Taxonomy (GTDB): domain Bacteria; phylum Planctomycetota; class Phycisphaerae; order Sedimentisphaerales; family Anaerobacaceae; genus JAFGPS01. The sequence continues at coordinate 188 of CAZFOQ010000011.1, forward strand.
GCTCCGTCAATAGGCCATATCATCAAATCCATGCTCCACTTCAAATGGACGTTTATAGCAATTTTTATCCTGACTACAGTTCCAGCAGTTCTTGCTATCTGGACGCAAGTGGTTCCTAAGTATCAAGCAAAAGGAGAAGTGCGTGTTAGGCCTATTATTCCACGTCTGGTCTTCAATACAGAGGATAACGGATTGATCCCCTTGTATAACTCATACGTTAATACTCAAGTCTCAATTATAAGAAGTCAGACGGTCCTTCAACGTGTGTTGGACCAGAAGGAAGTCCAAGAGACAGAATGGTACAAGAATCCTTCCAAATCGATAAGACAGAAACTGCACGGAAACCAGCTTTCTGCTATGGAAAAAATCAGAGATGATCTTTCAGCTCAGCCTCGACGCAGTACCGAGATAATCGACGTCAGCTTCATTGCAGAAAACTCCGAAGATGCCCAAGTGATTGTAGATGCTGTTTTGGATCAGTATTTAAAATATACCAGGGAAATGTCTGATGAAACCAAGGATAATCTCTACAGACAATTAGTAGACCAGTATAAAACTTTGGAAAACGAAATTATAGGGCGGGAGAAGGTTGCTGCAGAGCTTCGCAGATCACTTGGCACGGGAAATCCCCAGGAACTTGTATCAAGTAAGAGAGTCCGTTTAGATCAGACACAAGCCAATCTTAACAGAGTGAAACAGAATATCGCTCTACTGGAGTGGCAGGTGAAACAGGGCTTAATAACTACAACGGATGACAGCAATGACATACCAATTGCTATTACTGAAGTGGTCAATCAGAAGCAACCGGAATATTATGAAGATACCGAATGGCGGAATTTGGATACTAATGTGAGGACTATACAACACAGAATTTCCAACAGCTACCTAACTTCAAAACATCCTGATGCAGTTCAAGCGGAAAAGGACCTTGCATTTGCTAAAGAATTGCTGCAACGACGAGAGACACAACTAGATGAACAGTGGGGCATCCAATCCAAGAATTTAGCCGGAGTGCCAATCTACAGTGCTGATGTTCTTGGTATCGCAGACAGTTCATTATCCCCTGAACATCAACTGGATCGAGCAAAATATGAGGAACAGCTTTTGCTTTCTGAACTTGAGAAACAGCAAAGAGATTTTGGTGAGCTTTTCGAAATAGCTCAATTACTCGAGAAAGAGAATAGTGCATTAAAGAATAAGCGTGATTTGTTCGATGCAGTTCGGCAACGTTTGGATCAGAAGAATGTGGAACGCAACGTCCCAGGTACTATCGAAGTGTTGATGGGGGCTTTCGTATCATCCAAACCCTATAATGACCGTCGAGTTGTGTTCACAGTCATGGCACTATGTATGGGATTAGGTATGGCTGGTGGTATCGTATATTTGAGGGCGATAAGAAATCAGGCTATTTATACTTCCAAGGAAATACCCCAACCAATTCAATTCCCGATTCTTGGGAACATACCTGTGGCTAAATTAAGAGGAATGCTTGATGACGAAGTCAGTCCTGCCATGACCGAGTCCATCCGAGTAGTTCGTACGGCATTATTATCACGCTTGGACGGTCAGAGCTGTACTACTTTATTGGTTACCAGTGCTACTCCAGGAACAGGTAAGTCAACCTTCACAATGATGTTAGGAAAAAGTCTTGCTCAGGCAGGTAAAAAGATTCTCGTGATAGATGCAGACTTAAAAAAGATGGCTCTTACACAGCAATTTGAAGATCAACCCAATAATCCCGGATTCGTTCAGGCCCTGCGCGATCCGTCAAAATACAAGCAGAATATTTTCCAGGTATATAATTTGGATTTCATGCCCGCCGGAAAGCGAAGTGATGACGATACAGTGCCCGAAGAAATTGCGAATGGCGCATTTCAGATATTTATAGACAAACTGCGCAAGCGGTACAATATCATATTGTTGGACGGTTCTCCTATTCTGCCTGTGGCGGATTCGATCATACTCTCAGGCCAGGTAGACGGCACCATTTTTGTTGAACGAGAGCATATATCTAATCGCACAAACATAATAAGAGCGATCGACCGTATTAGTTCTGCTGATGGACACCTTTTAGGGACTGTCTTTATAGGTTCGGAAAGTTATATGAATTACGGTTATAGTTATGGTTATAGTGGAACCAGTTAATTATTGAATCTTAAAGTGAATCAAACAAGTCAACCTAATCAACAAAAAATTTCAGAACTGGTTCCGACACTTCGTTCGCTTGCCGTTTGTTCACTAGCTAAGATGTACTGTCCCAAAGAGCGACAGTTTGCATTCCGGCTTCGTAAGAACGGCCAGGGCGAGATTTTGGAAGGTGTCAGTCGGCGATATACTGCGATAGCATTAATAGGTCTGGCAGGTGAGGATGAACATATTGTAAAACAGGTGCTTGGCGAACATAGCCTGGAAGATGTATGCGATCATCTGCTCAATGATATTGACCTGATGGAAGATTTAGGGGAGGTGGCTCTAACAACCTGGGTGGCTCGATTGATAAAACACCCTCGTACCCATAATGCTATTAAGGCGCTCGGACGGTTCGATCCAGGAAAAGTAACTTATCCGACTATTGAGCTTTCATGGGCATTGACGGCTCTGGTCATCGACTCCGGTGACCTGACCGATATGGCACTTGCAAAAAGCTTCGCTCAAGTATTAACGGATTCTTTTAATCAGAAAACAGCTCTCTTCCCCCATGGGCCCATAAGGAAAGGTCTTTCGGCACTTTGTGCTCATGTAAGCTGTTTTGCGGATTTTGTGTATCCTATCCAGGCGTTGTCATACTACTATCAGGCCACTAACGACAAACGAGCTGTCGAAATTGCTTGCCGCTGTGCCGAGCATATGTGCGAACTTCAGGGTGCAGACGGTCAGTGGTGGTGGCATTTCGATGTGCGGACAGGTCGAACTCTGGAGCGTTATCCTGTTTACTCCGTGCATCAGGATTCGATGGTTCCTATGGCACTGTCGGCCCTGTCTAAAGCGTGTGGTCAGGATCATTCAGCCTCTATCGAAAAGGGACTTTGCTGGCTTGCGCATCCGGCGGAAAAAACCGATTCTCTAATTGATAGAGAACATAACACTATCTGGCGTAGTGTTACTCGCCGTGAGCCGGGCAGACTAGTTCTTGGTCTGCAGTCAACCGCTAGTTACATGCATCCGGCGATTCGAGTGCCCGGCGTGGATGTTTTTTTCCCACCTGTCTCAATCGATTATGAAAGCCGCCCCTATCATATGGGCTGGATCCTCCACACCTGGCCAGCTAATGATAAGAAAAAATCTGTAGTTCAAACTTCTGCCTTAGATACAAAACATCCACTAAAAGCCTGACAATAAATACATGAGTATTCGCTTAACAGCCTTATACATTTTCGTGGCTTTCCTAATTATCTATGCATGGAAAGACTGGTTCATAAGTCTCTGCGGCTTAATCCTTCTGATGGCCGTCATCGAGCATGAAGATATGCCAAAGTCTATATTCGGTATCCAGGGACTCAACATGTGGAATGTGCTGTTCGTGGGAATTTTCCTGGCCTGGGTGGCCAGCCGTCGCCGTGAGGGCCTAACGTGGGATATGCCAAGACATGTCAGCGTGTTGCTATTGATGTACCTCGGAGTGATATTAGTTGGTTTCTTACGGGCTGTCTTTGACCGCAATTATATCGAGGACTATCCCCTTAGGAGCCTGGTAAGTGAGGAATTGATCAATACCATCAAATGGATTCTTCCCGGGATTCTGCTCTTTAGCGGCTGCCGAACACGTCGCCGGCTGATAATGGTTCTTGCTTGCCTGCTTGTAATGTATTTCCTTATTGCAGTACAGATTGTCCTACGTATACCGTCCGAGTCGATTCTTAGTGGTGACAGAATCAATCAAACGCGACAAATATGCTCGGATATCGGCTATGGTGCCGTCAGCATGTCTGCATTTCTTGCCGGGGCTTTCTGGGGGATTCTGGCGACTCTGCCACTGGTTCGCCAGAGGATATACAAGGCGTTGGTATTAGCGGCGGCCAGTATGGTTGTCTTTGGTCAGGCGCTGACTGGCGGCAGGGCGGGATATGTAGCCTGGGGGGCCACCGGATTGGTGCTCTGCCTTTTGAAGTGGCGAAAGTACCTGATCCTTGCACCTGTGGTTGTGATGTTACTGCCGATAGTATTTCCCGGTGCTGCTGAGCGAATGATAACAGGATTTGGCCAAACCGACGTAGCCGGGCAGAGCATGATAGACGATTATTTAATCACTTCAGGTAGAAATCTGATATGGCCACACGTTATTGATAAGATCATTGAATCTCCTATGTTTGGCTACGGTCGATTGGCTACGAAGCGTACCGGCTTACAGGAATATCTTCGGCAAAGATACGGAGATGCAGAAGCTGTCTCGGGACCGCATAACATGTATCTCGAAACATTACTCGATAATGGGATTATTGGCTCTATACCCTTTTTTCTTTTTTGGGCAGCAGTGATCGTATATTCAGGTATTTTGTTCAGGAGCAAAAATCGCTTGTGTTCGGCAGTTGGGGGATTGGCCCTATCCTTGATGCTGGCCCAGTTAGTCGCGGGCATTGGCTCACAGCACTTCTATCCAGAAGAAAGTACATTGGGTCTGTGGGCCGCCATGTTTCTCTCGATCCGTGTCTATGTCGAACAAGCCCGGGTGCGAGAAGGCATGATAGTTACCGAAGGATACTGGAACTCTCAGGCGTTACAGCAGCAGGCTGTGATGCCTGCCGTCATCACATAGAAAATTACCGCACCATGACACAACTTGCATATATTCTGGCGGCCAGCCATTCCGGCTCAACACTCCTGACGATGCTTTTAAATTCGCATCCTGAGACGGCGACTATTGGCGAACTTTCCCCAAGTATCCCAGAAGACCTTTCCATGTATTTATGTTCATGCGGAAGTCGAATTCAAGAATGCCACTTTTGGCGATGGGTGGCTTCTGCAATGAGGAAAAGTGGTATTGACTTCCATCTTGAGAAGTTTGCAACGAGATTTTCGATGCCGGATTCGCGCATTGCCACCAGGTTATTGGGGCCCCTTTATCGCGGGCTGGCTTTGGAATCGCTGCGGGATGTCGGGCTGAGATTGTTTACGCATTGGCCAAGCAGAATTCCGGAAATCATACGTGTCAATGAGGTACTTGTTGAAGTGATTCTGGAATACTATCATGCTCGGTTATTTGTTGACAAAGGCAATCGTGCCCTGCGTCTGAAATATCTCCTCCGGATTCCTTCTTTCAATATTAAAGTTATCCGTTTGATCCGCGATGGGCGCGGCGTGGCTTTGACCTATATGGACCCCGCTTGTTTTGCCGATGCCGAAGATCCGTCAATGCGCGGTGGCGGCGGTGGTGGGCAGCGTGAAAAGGAGCGGCTTTCAATGGCTCAGGCCGCGCACCAGTGGCGGCGCTGCAATGAAGAGGCAGAGAACATCCTATACCGCCTGGATAAATCGCAGTGGATTGAGGTCCGCTACGAAGATTTATGCAAAGATACGGAGAATACCCTGGGTCGTGTGTTTGAGTTTCTCGGTCTTGAATCCGACAAACGAATCCGGGAATTTCGCATGGTCGAGCATCACGTTGTCGGTAACGGCATGCGTCTGGATACAACATCGGAGATTCAATTGGATGAACGATGGAGAGATGAATTGTCAGAACACGATTTGCGAGTATTCGAAGATGTGGCTGGAGAAATGAACAGGCGATATGGGTACTAAAGTGGATAAAAGATACACTCGCCTGCGTGTTTTGTTTTTCGAGTGTGGCGAATTTGGAGGTTCCGTCCGGTCATTGGCGAATATGCTTAGGGGACTAAGTGATTTGGGCTGTGAAGTCGGGCTTGTTTCACACTTCAAACGAACTGGGCCTGTGGACCTTAGTTCTCTCGAATGCATTCATAAAAACTATTGTCTCGATCTTCCTGCTCATGTTCGCCCCTATCCGGACTTGACATCGCAGATACTCGGAATCCCGTATTTTACGCGATTTGGTTTGCGATATCTGTGCTTGGCATTTCGTGCCCTTATCAGGTTTCGGCCTCATGTAGTCTATTTGAACAATGGGCCCGGCAACACTCCAGCAGTCATCGCGGCTGGTTTGTTTGGAATCCCTATTGTCTGCCACTTGCGATCCCTCTCTGTTTATAGGTCATATGTTAGGTATTTTTTGTCACGAATACAGCATTTCGTTGCTCTGAACAAATGGGGGCGCCAGTTCCACCATGATCAGGGGATACCACTCAACAAAATCTCCCAGATATACAACCCAATCGATATAGCTGAGTTTGACAGAAAAAGCGGAGATAGTATGGATGGTCCAATGATGGATGACGATAGCATTTATGTGGTTCAGATTGGTTCCCTCCGTGAACATAAGCGTCCGGACTTGGCTATCGAAGCATTTATGTTGGCAAAAAGTGAGATTCCTAATTTAAAGCTTATTCTTGCAGGCGATGGGCCGATGCGGAATGAACTTGAACAAATGGTGAAAAAACATGGATTCAATGACTCTGTGATCTTCCTTGGACAGTGTAGCCAGATTCCAGCCTTTCTGAAGCAATGTCATATAGGTATGCATTTATCTCGTAACGAAGGTATGGGATTAGTATTTTTGGAGTACATGGCAGCAAGACTCCCAGTGGTGACGTGGGCGATGCCCGGAATTGATGAGTTGGTCCGAGACAACCAGAACGGTCTGGTTGTACCGGAACCGTCAGCCGACTCAATCTCACAGGCATTGGTCAAACTGTGCCGGTCACTTGAATTACGCGAAAAAATGGGACAGGCGGGCCGCGAATTCGTGACCAGCGAGCAGTTCGATCCCGAATCTCACGTACGGAGAATACATGATATTTTGATGGATATTGCCATTGGAAGGGGTCGAAAACGGTTTTCTCAGGTTCAGGTCTGAGGCTATGAGTACGTTGCTTACGGAAAACACCGATCAAACCAAAACGACCGAAAAAGTTGAGCAACTCTTTTCTACAGAGCATCTCAAGGCTGATCTGAAAGGCCGGTCTGTCCGGAGCGGGGCTGTTACGGTGGCTGCTCAGGGAGCGAAGTTTGTCCTTCAGATGGGCTCGACGGTCGTGTTGGCCCGTCTGCTCACGCCTCAAGACTATGGTCTGATTGCGATGGTGCTCGCAGTAACCGGCTTTGTAATGATGTTCAAGGATATGGGCCTGTCAATGGCGACCGTGCAGAAGGCTGAGATTAATCATGGCCAAATCAGCACGCTTTTCTGGATAAATGTACTCCTGAGTTCCGGCATAATGCTGGTCACTGCAGCACTGGCGCCGGCTATTGCCTGGTTCTACGGCGAACCACGATTAATCTGGATTACGTTAGCTCTAGCAGGCGCGTTTATCTTCGGTGGTCTCACCGTCCAGCATCAGGCTTTACTGAGAAGGCAAATGCGCTTTGGCAGCTTGGCCCTAATCCAGATTATTTCTTTGTTGGTTAGTATTCTTGCAGCAATCATTGCTGCTTGGTATGGAGCGGGTTATTGGGCATTAGTGATTATGTACTTGGCAGAAGCAATTTCCGGTTTTATTGCAGTTTGGGTGTTTTGTGGATGGCGGCCTGGTTTGCCTGTTCGCCGAACGGGTGTTCGCTCTATGTTAGCTTTCGGCGGATATCTAACCGGCTTTAATTTCATGAATTATTTTGCAAGAAACGCAGACAATATGCTGATCGGCAGATTCTGTGGTTCCAGTCCATTGGGTATGTACTCAAAAGCATATAGCTTGTTGATGCTGCCCCTGCAACATATAAGACAACCAATTGCGGCAGTGGCGATTCCCGCACTGAGTCGCTTGCAGAACGATCCTGAGCTATACAGGCGTTATTACTACCGGGCAATAAGTACGATAGCATTTATTAGTATGCCACTTGTAGCAATGTTGGCAGCGTTGTCTGAAGAAATCATAGGAATCGTTCTTGGAAATCAATGGACAGATGCAGCTATCATTTTCAAGATACTGGCTCTTGTAGCATTTGTTCAGCCGGTTACAGGTACAGTCGGTTGGATTTTTGTTTCCTTGGGACAAACTAAGAGGCTCTTGTATTGGGGGCTTATTAGCGTTCCCATTATTGTACTGTCTTTTATTATCGGTTTACCATGGGGTCCTATGGGCGTTGCGACTTCATATGCTATCTGTACTCTTTTTACACTTACGGTTCCGGCTTTATTATTTGCTTTCAGATATTCCCCTATCAATCTTGTTGGTTTCTTCAAGGCTGTCAGGTGTCCTCTAACAATCAGTCTAATTATGTACGCTTCGCTTGAATTGGCTAAATACTACTTAGCGTTCCGTAGTTCAGTTTGGACCATTCTATATTGTAGCATTACCGCACTGCTTGTAACTATTCTGTGTTTAATATTTTGGCCCAGAGCTCGAGATGAAGCTCTCGATACTTTGAGAATTGTTAAAATGCTGCAAAGACCAAAGTTTTCTGTGTGATGATTCTTTCCCAAGATTAGGCAAGAAGGACTCATAAGTTTAAGAAATGGATAGTCGCATGCTCATTTCAAGAATAAGAAACAGGTTAATTCGGACGGTTGTCCTTACAGCCAAATGGTACATACACTATTTTCCGATACAAAAAGGTAAGGGGTGTCTCCATGATATTGTGAAAGCTTTGGTCAAACATAATCTTGAGGCCTTCGGTGAAGTGGAAGTTTGATCGGTTGACGGATTTCGTTGGCGGCTGGATATGAAAAGCGTCTGTCAAAGAAACTTGTTTCTTCAAGGGAGATATTCTCCTATGGAGAGCCGTGTTCTCAAATCCATCCTTACTCCGGGGGACGTATTTGTGGATATCGGAGCACATGTCGGATATTTTAGTATCCTTGCATCGTCACTGATCGGCGAGAAGGGCGAAGTGTTCGCCTTCGAACCGGCGCCATCTATGCAGAAGTCGTTCCTAAGGAATCTGGATCTGAACAAACTAGCAAACGTACATCTATTTCCCTATGCAGTGTCTAATAAATTCGGCGAGGCAGTGTTTTGGTTTAATAGGACCGAAACCGGGACAAGCTCACTGCGTTCAGTGAAATCAAATGAGACAGAGGAAGTCAAAGTAAAAACAGTGATATTGGATCAGTGTCTTGAACCAGATGTGAAGGACCGAGTGAAATTGGTCAAAATAGACATTGAGGGGGCTGAACTTCTCGCTCTCAAGGGAATGCGAGATCTTCTTACGAGGGAGAACGGCCCGGATGTAATGTGTGAAGTGACTGATGGATTCTTGCGAGACCTCGGAGGAAGTGAGGAAACGCTGCTTATGTTCATGAAGGGTTACGGGTATCGTGCGTTTTGGATAGAGACCAGCGGGCTCAAACCTATTCGCAGGTCGCCCGGTGTTTTTCAGTACAACGCGTTGTTTACTAAGCGGCAGCATATATCGCTTAAGGAGTAATGGAAGTCTTGTTGCCTGCAGAAGTGTAGTTTTATGTTAATCGTCTCGGCTATAATCCCAGCATATGACGCGGAGAAATGGATTGGGGGCGTGGAAAGGCAAATTTTGCTGGTGCGCTTGGTTTGTGTTGGGGCATTAATTGGTGTGGTTCCCGCGGTTTTTTACTGGCGATATGTGCTGCCGGATCGTTTGCGCTTTAAGATACTATGGGCAGTGCGAATGGCTAATTTAAGAACATGAGTCATTTTGGCTAAATATAATCCGGTTAGCAATATGAAATATTGAAGATATTTAACCAGTGGACACACTTTTTATAGGAGCGTGAAGGTGAGTATTACATATATTCGCTATTGGGGTAGTTATTTTAAGCGTCCAAGGCATTGTACTCTATTTGCAGGGATCATGCGTAGTGTTGCGGAAGCTGGTTGGAAATCATACATTGTCTGCTCTCGGCCACCTGCTGATTCTCAGTTGGCAGAGAAGGTTCTGGAAACAGGCACCGAGATTGTCTATCTACCGCGTGCACAGGGAAATTTCGATATCGGCTGTATATGGCGCACATATAAATTATGCAAGCGTCTACATTGTAGTATTTTTCATTGCGACAATAAACCGATGAGTCCATTGATCGGAGCTGCCTTAGCAGGAGTACCGGTTCGACTTTGGTCGAAACGTTCAATGAACCAAGCTTATGAAAAGATGAGGCAGGCGACATTTCGCGACCGAGTGGCGATTAGTGTACGTATATCATCATGGCTTGCAACGAGAATCCTACCTGTTTCTGATGCTGTCAAGAATGAGTTAGTGGATTTGGGGATTCCGTCATCGAAGATTATTGTCTGCCCGAATCCGGTCGAGGTTGGGGAAATAAATGAGAATATCCGTCGTCAGGCTAGGAGTGAACTGGGCTACACAGACGGCAAGATCGTTTTTACAACGATTGGTCATGCTGTACTCGTGAAAGGCTGGGACGTCCTCATCCGCTCATTTGCAAGAATTGCCGGGGAATATCCCAAATTAAGGCTTCAACTCATCGGGAGCGTGACAGGAAGCAACGAGCAGGAATATTACTCGATGCTTGAAAAGTGTGTTCGCGAATGGGACATTGCAGATTACGTTCGCTTTCTTGGCCCACAATTAGAGATAACAAAGGTTCTTGCAGCAACAGATGTGTTTGTATTACCCTCCAGATCGGAAGGGAATAGTAACGCACTTCTTGAGGCTTTAATGTATGGATTACCTTGTATCGCAACCAAGGTAGGCTATGCTACGAACTGTATTCAGGATGGCGTGAATGGACTTCTCATTGAACGAGGCAGCGAAGACCAGTTAACTAATGCAATGATATCATTGGCGAAAAACCAAAAACTAAGACGGCAAATTGCGAACGCTGTTCAGGCAAAAAAGAAGTACGCACCAACGTTCTCAGAATACGGCGACCAGCTTGTTGAGTTGTACAAGAAGTTATTACAAGGTAGAAAAAAACACACTGATGTGTAATTAACAGGTTTTCGTTGAAATATGCAATTCTACTTAAGGAAGTTATGTATTTTCCTGATACGGTGGCTGGGTGTCATCAGACTTTTGCAATTCATCCATCGCAATCAGATTGTGATTTTGATGGTACACGGCGTGATGGATGATCTGGACAATCCTTCGTGGAAGCCATTGCGGCCGCGATTGTCTAGAGACAAACTTGAGGAGTATCTGAAGGTTTTGTCAAAGAAATATCGTTTTGTGTCACTATCGGATGCTGTGGAGATGCTTCAGGGTCGCAAACCTATGCAGCCATACAGCTTGGTATTGACCTTCGATGATGGCTATCGAAATAATTTTACCCATGCACTGCCTGTTCTTCGCCGATACAACGCCCCAGTCACTTTTTTTGTGCCGACAGGTTTTCTGAATAATCCCAGGCCATTCTGGTGGGACAGGCTGGATTATGCATTACAGCACGCAAAAGTAAATGGCCGGGAAGTGAGCATTGACTCCTTCACCATGCGTCTGGATAGCTGCAACAGAGAAAGATTGTGTGAATCCTATAAGCGGTTGCGACGCACAGCCAAGCAGCAGCAGATGTCAGACTATAATTTCTTACGAGAAATGGAAAAATTAACTATTAATTTAGAACAGGAATCCGGGCATTCCCTAGCAGGGATACAAAATGAAGATGACTGGTCGGCTATTATGTCGTGGGAAAAAATTAGGAATAACTGCAATGGCAATGTTACTATTGGAAGTCATACAGTTGATCATATTCGGCTTGGCTTGGCTGAAAAAAAAATAACTATCGACCAACTTGTTCAATCAAAACGAGACATCGAGATCCAAACGGGTAAACCATGTCAGAGTCTGTGCTATCCAAACGGCAGTTTTAATGATGAAACTGTATTATTGGCAAAAGAGTGTGGTTATCTCTGTGGCGTAACAACTAAAGAAGGTTTAAATAAACCTGGCGATGATGTTATGAAGCTGGTAAGAATAAATGTCCCTTCAAATGTCAGTACTTCCAATTTGCTTGCAAGAATATGTAGACTTTATCAGTCTCTATCAAGCTTGGCACATATAATTGACAAAGTGTAGGAAAATGATGCGATGAAGAAGCATAATCAAAACGTGAACCATGGTAATTTCAAAAAAATATGGAGCAAGTATGACTCCTAATACAATCAGTTCACCAAGCTTGGTGGCAACAGTTGTTACCTCCCGAAACGAACTAAATACTTACGCCCATGAGTGGAATGAACTCTTATCATCCTCTGATGCCAATACCATTTTCCTAACCTGGGAATGGGTCTCGACTTGGGTGGATACTGTCTACCCGGATGCCCGTCTGTTCGTTATAGCTGTGCAAGACAGCAACGGTCAATTGATTGCAATCGCTCCATTTTATCGTAGCGATCTTCATCTATTGGGTATATTTAAGTACAAATGTTTGAGGATAATTGGCGATTGCCAGTCTGGAGCCGAATATGGCGATATAATCATCCGACGTGGTTTTGAGAATATAGCCTTGATGTTTGTGATGCAAGAGTTGATAAGGCACCGTCATATTTGGGATTGCATCTGGATCTGCAATGTAGCAGGCTGGACTGGTGCATATGAACGGTATAGTGGTGTTTCAAATGAGATCGGGCTTTATATGCATGAATGGACCCGTGAATTCTCTGTGGTTAAACTACCTGATACACACGAAAGCTACCTTAGTCTTATCTCGAAAAAGCGTAGAGGGTACATCAAACGTGAGACTCGACGGCTTCACGCATCACACTTAGTGGAACTGATCCAGTGCAACAGTCAGGACAAGCTACCTGAATATTTGACGGACCTTTTTGAACTTCATCGCAAACGATGGGAAAGTGTTGGTCAACTTGGAAGTTTTGTCCGTAGACCACCAATGAAACGGTTCTATGAATCGTTTGCTCCGGTTGCCCTACGTGAGGGGTGGCTGCGTTTGTACACCCTAAAGGTTGACGGCATCATCAAAGCCGCCCAATACGGCTATGTATATAATGGCATATTCCACGCATTACAGGAAGGCTACGTTCCCAACAGCTTCGACGGCATCGGGAATGTCTTGCGGAACTTGGTATTCAAGGAATGTATCAAGGAAGGGTTACAGGAATATGATTTTCTTGGAGGCGTTACAGACCATAAGCGCCTCTGGCGTGCAGAACCGAGAGAAGGTTATAACTTGTTTATCGGGAGGAGGTCGCTAAAGAATAGATTGTTGTTTTGGAAAAATATCTGGCCCACGGGACGTTTTATCCAGGAAGGTAGGCCTGCCAATGAAGGACATTCTCATGACTAAGCATGAGGCAAACAGGATATCGTCTGTATGCGAGGTGATTAGGTTGTTCTGGATTCTCAGAAAGATTAAGTCATTTCTGTTTTCTTCCACAATACATCGATTTGTTGTATTGCCGCTCAAAACGGTCAGTAAATCTCAGCCCAGAGTATCTATAGTCACTGTCCGTTACGACTTGGATCACACGTGTTCCTCTGAGATACTTCACACGATTAAGGGCAAGACAAAAGACTGGATGAAACGCTGGCAGAGAGGTGACATCTGTTATGTTGCCTACGCAGACACAGAGCCAATTGCGTATCTATGGATCTGCCACGGTGAATGGCGACTTAAAGATGAAGATAAAGGCTCTGCATTGCCTGCAAGGAGTGCTTTTCTTTACGATGCTATAACAAGAGAAGAATGGTGCAACCAAGGAGTATATCAGGACCTGATTTCGAAGTCTGCGGATGATCTGATCTCACGAGGCTATGAGAATTTATATCTGGATGTTAGTGATCGAAATCTTCCGGCTCAGCGTGCTCCTGAAAAGCTGGGATTTCGACGCACGGAACACTATATTCGCTTATATCGTTTTTTCAAGGTGTTTAACTTCCGACGTGACTGTGTAACATTCATCGACGGCTGTCGAGTACCCGATGAGGAGCATTTACTCGCTAATTAAGAAAGCTCTGCAAAACTTTTTCTACGGGTTGTTTAGCAGCTTACTGAGGTTATAAACCACGGAAATCTTTTAAAAAGTTCCTAAAATATACGAGAACCATTATGTGTGGTATTGTTGGTATATTTGACAGAGAGCGAAGACCCGTATCGAAGTCATCGCTTGTTCGCATGAATGAGCAAATCGTTCATCGCGGCCCGGACGACGATGGATACTGGCTTGACGGCCATGTCGGGCTTGCAATGCGCCGCCTTTCGATCATTGACTTGGCCGGCGGCAAGCAGCCCCAGTGCAATGAAAATGGGCAGATCGTGACCGTATACAATGGCGAAATCTATAACTTTCCAGAATTGCGTAAAGGTCTGATGAGCCGTGGTCATGTTTTGCGGACGCAGTGCGACACCGAAGTCATCCCGCACTTGTACGAGGAAAAAGGCGATGAATTTGTGAATGAGCTCAACGGAATGTTCGCCATTGCCTTGTGGGACAATGTCCGGAAACGATTGTTGCTTATTCGAGACCGGCTTGGCATTAAACCATTATATTACGCTGACGTAAACGGGCAGGTCCTGTTCGGCTCCGAACTTAAATCCCTGGTAGCCGCCGGTGTTGACAGGACAGTATCGAAAGAAGCCCTTTACCACTATCTCACTTATGGTTATGTACCGGCGCCGTTGACCATTTACCAAAACGTCTTTAAATTGCTTCCCGGCCATCTTGCAATTGCTACGGGCGGGGGCCTTGAAATTAAACGCTATTGGGATGTTAAACCAAAAGAAGATAAGGTTCGTTCTGAAGAAGAATATATTGAGCAGCTCGAAGAATTGCTTCTGGATGCCGTTCGATTGAGACTAATTAGTGATGTCCCTCTTGGGGCATTACTTAGTGGCGGAGTCGACTCCAGTCTGGTAGTTGCAATGATGGCCCAATGTTCCAGCAGTCGTGTTAAAACCTTCACAATCGGCTTTGATGAGGCTTCCTACAACGAAGCCCAGCACGCACGAACAGTGGCCGAACAATACGGAACGGACCACTACGAACTGGTCGTACGCCCAAAGGTGGCCGATCATTTTGAAAAGATCGTATTGCAATATGATGAACCGTTCGCCGATTCCTCGGCCATTCCTACATATTTTGTCAGTAAAATGGCCAGAGAAAATGTTACAGTTGTCTTATCGGGAGACGGAGGTGATGAATTGTTTGCTGGTTACGACCGGTACGTGGATTTCTTCCGCAAACGTCCGCTTTATTATATTCCAGCACCCATTCGGCGAAGCATGTTTGGATTTTTAAGTCGTTTACTTCCTTACGGCATGCGCGGAAAACGGTTCCTTTGGCGATTGACACTTGATCCCATGACAGACTTCGTGACCGGAGATGTCAATATTCGTAATCACACCCTTATTTCCACAGACCTTATTTCGGTAGACAATGACTTAAATACTATGGAAATTGCAGGGCAATATATTAATGCTCGATACCCAAGCGAGCTCGATGCCTTGTGCATCCATGACCTTAAACTTTATTTGCCGGACGATATTCTTACCAAAGTTGACCGCATGAGCATGGCTGTTTCACTTGAGGTACGTGTACCATTGTTAGACTATCGGCTTGTTGAGTTCGCATTCGGGCTGCCCCCGCGACTGCGACTCCAGAACAAGACAGGCAAGTACCTTCTAAAGAGACTACTCGAGCGATATCTACCTGTCAAACATGTGTACCGCTCTAAACAGGGTTTTGCCGTACCTTTGGGCAAGTGGTTCCGGGGCGAGTTGCGCGAACCGTTGCTCGACATGTTGAATACCCACATGATACGGAAAGTCGGGCTATTCAATCCAAAAATTGTTCAACGTATGGTTGATATGCATATGACCGGCAGATGGGACTTCTCGGGAAAGATATGGCAGGTTCTGGTAGCGCAGATCTGGGGACAGCGTTTTCTTATTAATTCACCGGGACCTTCTCCTGAGGATATGTTTAGCGCAACAGCACAAAGAGCTCAGACAGTCACTGAAGTGACGTAGTAAGGTTTTTATGCAATTATATATACTTACACGCTCTGATTAGCATAATTTGGTTAAAAGGAGAAGTTAATGGAAGGGATATGCGGTTTGATCTCTTTTAATGATACTCTTGAAAATCCATCTCATATGATCGACGAGATGGCTAACGCTCTTTCTGACGGCGAAACGTTAGGAGTTTCCAAGGTGACCGGGAGCAACTGGGCACTTGCATGCACAAACTGGAGAGAAGATCACTGGCAGCCGATCACATTTACTTATCACAATGGAAAACTTGCTGTCGTTGGCATTGCTGATATTCACAATCTTCATGATATTGTAGGACAGAATAATGTTTCGGTGGAAAACATTGGTGAGGTTGTGGCAGCGATTTTCCGCTCTGACCCCAAAGAGTGGGCTCTACAAATTCGCGGCACCTTTTCTATTATCATCATGGACAATGAAATCCAGCGATTCGTCGCGGCCACAGACCGTATTGGTATCCGGCCGGTATATTGGTACAGGCAAGGAAACGTATACTACATCAGCTCTCGAATCAATGGAATTCATCGTGTTTGTCAGTCTTTAGAGATAGACGATGGGGCCATCTACGCATATATGCACCATAGCATGATCCCATCCCCCTACACCATCTACAAAAACGTCCAGAAACTTGAGCCGGGCTTCCTATTAAAGGCTGATGCTAAACGGCATTCGCTCGTGCAGTATTGGGATATTTCCAATATCCCCAAACTTTCTGAAAGCGAAAATGAGATTGCCGAGAGAGTATACGAATGTATAAAAGATGCGGTTTTACTTATGAAACAAGACTTTGCTAAAGATGGTGAGTCTGCATGTTTCTTAAGTGGTGGGACGGACAGCAGTTCAATTTGTGGTTTGCTCAGTAGAAGTAGTAACACCCCGATAGGGGCATATTCTATTGGCTTTTCTGAAACCGACTACAATGAAATGATTTATGCAAAAACTGCTGCCAAGAAATTTGGCCTGGTCCTTCATGACAGGTATCTTCAACCGAAGGATGTTATCGAGTTGCTTCCCTACATCGTTGGGGCTTATGACGAGCCCTTTGCCAATTCTTCGACAATACCAGCACTCTACTGTGTCCGATCTGCGGCCCGTGATGGTGTTCTGCATATGTTTGCCGGGGATGGTGGTGACGAAATCTTTGCCGGAAATCAGCGTTACGCCACACAGCAGCTTTTTCGAGATTATTTCAAAATACCCAGCGCTATTCGAGATTGTATACTCGAGCCGCTATTAGTGAATCGCTTGGAAAGGCTACCGCTATGGCTATTCCGTAAGGCTGGGAGCTATGTTCATCGCGCCAAACTGTGCGATATTGATCGGATATACTCGTATCGATACGCAACAGATGAAGAGATGTTCGATCCAGTCTTCTTGTCCAGGATTAGCGGCAAATCCATAGCAAGTATCCCCGAAAAGCACTTCAACTGTCTGACGGATGCAGCACCTCTAGATCGTCATTTATACCTGGATATGAAATTGACTGTCACCGACAACGATCTGCGCAAGGTAACACGCATGTGCGAAGTGGCTCACGTCCGTGTGCGATATCCGATGCTGGATTACCCAGTAATCGAATTGGGTTTCCGCATTTCGGCTGATTTGAAAGTCAAAGGGACAAGAAATCTTCGCTATATTTTCAAACAAGCGTTCCGGGATCTATTGCCACAAGAGATTTTGAAGAAACGAAAACAAGGATTTGGTGTGCCGATAGCTCAGTGGCTACGGACGGACCGAAACATAAGAGAGTTTGCATCTAAGCTGCTGTTTGATAAGCGCCATTTGGATCGCGGCTATTTCAGCCCCAGTTTTATCAAGCAGTTGTGGGATAAGCACCTCAATGCTAAAAACGACATTTACGGTTCTATGATATGGGACTTGGTCATGCTGGAAGCGTGGCATTTGGAGCATATGGAAAATGAGCTATTACCTCTTTGACCTATGGATCTCATCCAAAAGCACAACGATACGGGCGGTGTTTGTCAATTGCTGAAGCAGCAATGGCTATGATCCGTGTAATGTGAAAATCCCCTTTGTACAGAGTGTCATACTTGAGAAGTTTGCAGATTTAGTAAATAGATTAAATTAGAAATAAGGATTATGAATTACACGAAGTTAAACATATGTTTCGTAGCCCAAAATGCTTATGGGGCACTAACTGGTGTTGATACTGGGCATATTGGGGGGATTGAGCATAAACAATCATTCATAGCCAAGTGGCTGGCAAGAAGAGGTCACCAAGTTAGTCTGATCACTTGGGATGAGGGCCACGACGGTGATGATATCATTCAAGGCGTGCGCGTGATAAGAATGTGCGCCAGGGATGCGGGGGTAAAAGGAATAAGATTCTTTTACCCTAAATGGACCGACCTTTGTAAAGCGATGAGAAAGGCGAATGCCGATATTTATTACTATAATTGTGGCGATCTTGAACTCGGGCAAGTTGTGATGTGGTGCCGGAGACATGGACGAAAGTGCGTATATTCGGTCGCAAGTGAGCCAGACTGCGACAGGCGATTACCCGAGATGCATACACTTCGCGAGCGAGTCCTTTACCGATATGGATTGAAACACGTCGATTCTGTAATAGTCCAAACACGACATCAACAACAAAAACTTCGAGAGGGCTTTGGAATTGATTCTACCGTGATTAAGATGCCGTGTAATCTAGGCGATAATGAGTTTATTTGTTCAGAATTGAGCCACAAAGAATCCACGCATGTACTTTGGGTAGGTCGGATTAGTGAGGAGAAACGATTCGAATGGTTCCTTGATGTTGCTGAGCAATGTCCGGAAATCCAGTTTGACGTAGCAGGTACACCAAACACTTATGCAACATATGCTCAGGCATTGATAAAGCGTGCAGCCAAGCTATCGAACGTGAAGATGCATGGTCGTATTCCACATGCGGAAATGAAGAAAGTGTATTGTTGCTGCAAAGTCCTTTGCTGCACATCCGAATATGAGGGCTTTCCGAATACGTTCGTAGAGGCGTGGAGTTTGGGAATCCCGGTAGTATCCACCTTTGATCCTGACTGTGTGATCGCAACGAATGGACTGGGATCCGTAGCGCAAGATGTCGTGGGGATTGTGGCTTGTCTGAGAGAGGTTGTCAGATCATCGGAAAGCTGGCATAGAATTTCCAGTGCGGCAAAGCAGTACTATCTTGCGCATCATACACCAGAGAAGTGCTTGCCCATACTTGAGCGTCTGATTCTAGATGTGGTTGGATATTCATCCTGAAGATTTATTAGCGAGGTGAAGCATTGAAGGTTGCAGTTGTAACATCATTTCCTATTGATCCAGGCGCACCAATAGGAGGTGTGGAGGCGGTAAGTGTAAATCTCGTTCAGGCGTTAGCGGAGTTTGAGGATTTGGATATAGACGTTATAACAACACGGCAGGATTGTCATTCGGAGCAAACAGAAGATTGGGGGAAGGTCAGTGTACATCGGCTCCCATGGGCGGGAGGGAGTATGCTCCGTAATGCGGTTGGATCTGGGCAGCGGCAAATGCAGGAATATCTGCGGAAGATCAAGCCGGATATAATTCATGCTCACGACACGTATGGTTTGATGGTCAAAGGAATGGCTGTGCCGAGAGTATTTACGATTCATGGATTTATCTATGGCGATGTCATGGTATCGGGCAGACGATTCGCGTCACTGCGTTCGAGAATATGGCGGCGAATCGAAACATCCGGCTGGGTTGACCAGCCGCATATTATCTCCATCAGCCCTTATGTCAGAGAAAGACTTAGAGGAATTGCGAGGGGTGTGATCCACGATATAGATAATCCTGTCTCACAGTTTTTTTTCGACATTCATAGAAAAGAACGCCAAGGAACGATTTTTTGTGCGGCAGCTCTAATCCCCCGCAAAAACACGTTGGCCCTCGTGGATGCCGTTGCCAAGCTTGTCGCAAATGGTCTTGAAGTCGAACTTCGTCTGGCCGGATCTCTTGAACATAAAAACTATGTCCAGCAAGTGCGGGAACGAATAAGGCAAAAGGGCTTAGAAAAAAAGGTTCTTCTTCTTGTAACACTTAATACAAAGCAGATTCAAGATGAGCTGTCCACTGCCAGTATATTTGCACTAACTTCCTTAGAAGAGAATTCTCCAATGGGGATTGAGGAGGCGATGGCCGCAGGAGTGCCTGTGGTGACATCCAATCGGTGCGGCATGCCATATATGGTGCGCGACAGGGAATCCGGTTTTTTAGTCGATCCGAACAATCCGGAAGACATCGCCAGGCGGCTGGGACAACTTTTAGAGGACGATGAATTACGCCGATCCATGGGAGCAAAGGGACGGGAAATTGCGTTGGATCGTTTTCACCCGGCGAAAGTGGCAAGGCGTACCCGGGACATATATTTGCATGCAGTCCAAGATTTCAAGCATGAACGGATGAAAAAGTGATAATATGACATCAACACTGAAAATAAGGAAAATCATAAGAAAAGTCGGACATATCGCAGGATATTTGCGAATCACTTATTTTCGGATAGCAGGTATATCGATAGGGAAAGATTGCATGATCAGTTGGGGGGCAAAATTAGATGTCGGCGGGGGAGAAATAATTATTGGTGATAGATGCACTATCACCTATGGATGCATTATTTTATCACATGACCGCTCTAAAAAAAGAATCAATCTGAAAGACAATGGGGCGGGAACTGTTCGACTAGGCAACGATGTGTTTGTTGGTGTCAATTCGGTTATATTGCGGGATGTAACAATTGGTGATTATTCAATAGTTGGTGCTGGTTCTGTAGTTACAAAAGATGTGCCACCTAATGTTGTAGTTGCGGGTAATCCGGCTAAGATTATACGGGAACTAACCAGCACTAAGAGCTTAGTGTAATTTTTCAAGTTAGACCCTAATATCATAGGATTTCAGAAGAACGATGAATATATGAACTGGAGTTACTCAATTGAGTACTGACGTGCAGTTACGACCTATACCATATCCTTACTGTGCGATGCTGGCGATTTGCAGCGACTTGGATGAAACACCTGATAGGCAGGTATATTGGGAGATTATGCGGTTTTTGAACACGACCGAAGAAACTGCTATGGGTCCCGGCATAGGGCTTGAAGTAGGAAATTCGATATATTTCAATATGTCGCAGAGCCAATTCGCTTACTGGAATACAGATGACACAGGGCGGGAAATTGTACGGTCGCTTATACATAGCGGGCATATTGATTGCCTGCATTCTTATGGAGATTTAGCCGCAACTCGCATACATGCAGCGCGAGCTTTGGATGAGCTTGATCGACATGATTGTAAATTACAAGTTTGGGTGGATCATGGTAAGGTTCCGACGAATTTCGGTTCGGATATAATGCAGGGACATGGGGATGAACCGGGTCATCATGCATATCATGCTGACTTAGCAACTCAGTATGGAATTAAGTACATCTGGTGCGGGCGAGTAACAAGTGTTACAGGACAGGACATTCCCAGCAGGCTAGGTGGCATATTTAACTGGAAACACCCAGTGAGGTCGGGCCAGACGTTGTTAAAGGAGGTGACAAAGCAAAAAGTTGCCCAAAAAGGAAACGGTAAGTATGCCATGCACTGGCCTAATGAGACGTCGCGCACAATAGTTTTGAGGGATGAAAGGCCAGTCTATGAATTCATGCGTTGTAATCCGCATTGGGGTGGAGTAAGTTCATGCGAGGAGGGTAGGAATATAGGTGAAGTCCTGACACGAGATTTCCTTAATCGGCTTATTGACCGTGGCGGAACATGTATTTTATACACGCATCTTGGCAAGATTGATGATCCTAAAGTACCATTCAATTATGAAGCAGTGAAGGCCTTTCATCGATTAACTCAAGCTCATATAGAAGGGAAGATTCTTGTTACTACTACACGTCGATTGCTTGGATTCCGTCGGGCTGTTCGTGAGATTGCTTCTAATACCACACGGGATGAAAGTGGTCTTAGTATTGATATAAATACTCGGTCGGGAGCAAATTCAATCGGTGAATTATGCGATGCCGATTTGAATGGTTTGACTTTTTATGTATCTGATCCAGATAAAACACGCATGAAAATAAACGGCAAAGAGATAACTGACATTAAGCAAAATCCACCTGATTATACAGGTCGGCCGAGTGTATCGCTTGCCTGGCCTTTGTTGGAGTTTCCAGAAATATGAGCAGCAATCCGGTATCTGAGGTTAATATATCTTTCGAAGTTGCTCCATCCACCGATGCGGAGCTGGAGGAAGTGTATACGAACAGGCCTGTTTCATTCGGTAAGCGGCTGAGGCGATTATTTTGGCATGTTGTGGCGCGGCAGTTGACGCTGCTGTGCGTATTTGCGGTGACTATTGCTGGTTGGTTTGGTCGACGTCGGCGGCGACTGCTTCCCGGTGAAGGGTGCGAAATTATGCTTACAGGCCGATTTGACTCGGATAACTGGATTTTAGCTCATCTTGGACCTCTTTCGGCCTCGAAGGAATGTTCTCGCATCTGGATGGTCTCAAATAACCCGGTACCGAAGATATCAAAAGTCATTGGAATTTATCCTCCTAAGTGGTTAATGAAAATAGTGGGGGTGACACCTGCAAGGTTATTGACTTTTCTATGGTCGGCGATTAGGTATAGGCCGCATATTGTTGGCGGCTTTCATATCATGGTTAATGGGATTGCAACAGCCATTGCAGGGCTTCTTGCTGGTGCAAGGTCGACGTACTTCTGTGTTGGCGGGCCACCAGAAGTTCACGATGGAGGTGTTCATCCTTATGACCACGCTTTTGCTAAGATGGAGACACCTGATTCAGTGGTAGAAAGAAGACTTCTAGGTATTATCTCGAAATTTGATTTAATCATTACAATGGGAACAAGAGCAATTGAGTTTTTTCGTAATAAAGGTATTAATACTGAATTTCAAGTACTATCTGGAGGAATTGATTCTCAAAGATTTCAGCCTTCTAATGAGAATTCTTCAATTGATCTAATTCTAACCGGGCGGCTTGCAGAAATCAAAAGAATAGATGTTTTTTTGCAGGTTGTTAAACTTGTTGTCGATAAGATTCCGGAAGTCAAGGCTGTAATCGTAGGCGAGGGCAAGTTGCTTACAGAATTAAAGCAGATGGCCGATGACTTGGATATTGATAGAAACGTACGTTTTGCAGGACATCAAAATAATGTCGGGGAATGGTTACAAAAAAGTAAGATATTTGTCCTTACTTCGGATTCTGAAGGATTATCGCTATCGTTAATGGAGGCAATGATGTGCGGTCTGCCGGCAGTAGTGTCTGATGTTGGTGATCTGGCCGATCTGGTTGACAATGGGATTAATGGCTATCTTGTTCCACGACGTTCGCCTGAATTGTTTGCCGCTCGTATTATCGAACTTCTGACAGATGGAAAAAAACTCAAGACTTTTTCTAAGGCCGCTCGTAATTCGTCGTTAAAGTACAGCACACAGGCGGCAACTGAAAAATGGGATCATATTATAGAGAGTTACCAGTCTGGTTGAGTATCAAGCGTAACAAAAGGTTCGTTTTTGGAAAAAATAGTTAAAGACAATATTTTGAATTCTGTAGTAGTTGCTGTTTCAACTGGAAATGAAGGCTATCCGTCTGAACCGCCTTATTCGCCCAGTATCAAATACCCAGAATATCCTTTTGGCCCTGATACAATAGCAAATGAAGTCAATCATGCTTATGATGGAGTTCGCGATGTTCTGAGGTTAATGAAGCTCGATGTACAGCATTATGGCCGAAAGGGATGGAATCCGCTGGGCGAGATTATCCATCCGGGTGATACAGTTGTGTTAAAGCCGAACTTTATTCGTGACTATCGTGAGACAAAAACCGGTCTCGAAAATTGTGTCATAACTCACGGTTCTATTATTCGAGCGGCTCTCGATTATGTCTATATCGCTCTTAAAGGCGAGGGGAGAATCATCATTGCCGATGCTCCTCAGAATGATGCAGATTTTGATACTATCAGACAAATAGCGGGATTAGATGAGATTCAGCAATTTTATAAGCAGCATGCAGATTTTGATGTTGAAGTCTATGATCTTCGGTCGGAAAAGGCGAAAAAAGTTGATGGTGTCATTATCGGTCACAAGCGGTTGCCTGGTGATCCGCAGGGATATGTTAAAGTGAATCTCGGCAGTAATTCGATGTTTGCCGAAATCGAGCATCTTTGCTGCCTTCTTTATGGCTCAGAATATGACACAAGTGAAATACGACGCCATCATATCGGCGGTGTTCATGAATATCTGATATCTAAGACTATTCTTGATACCGATTGTGTGATAAATTTGTCTAAGCTCAAGACTCATAAAAAAACCGGCATCACAGTATGTATGAAAAACACGGTCGGTATTAACGGCAATAAAAACTGGCTGCCGCACCATCGTTTAGGTACACCTGCACAAGGCGGAGATCAGTTTGCAGATAACAGTATGAAACATCGAATCGAGCGAAAAGCGATGGGGTGCTTTAGAAGATTATTTCCATTTCTGGGACCTATGCGGAGGATTCTTGGCAGGCCCCTAAAAACCATTGGTCAGAGCATATTCGGCGATACGAACACCGATACGATTCGTTCCGGCAACTGGTACGGTAACGATACAACATGGCGGATGGTAATTGATTTGAACCGAATACTCATGTACACCGATAGAAATGGGAATCTTCAAGATCGTCCGGCGAGAAACATATTCAACATCGTTGACGGAATTATTGGTGGTGAAGGTAACGGCCCACTCGATCCGACTCCAAAACCGGCGGGTATTGTTGTCGCTGGTGAAAATCCCATAGCTGTAGATTTGGTTTGTACACGGTTAATGGATTTTGACTACAAAAAGATACCTTTATTATATCAGGCGATGGCAAAACATTCACTACCTGTTTATTTATCAGAATACGATTATGTTATTTGCAGTTCGAACGCTCCAGAATTCAACAAACCTTTAGTTGAATTCAGTGGAGTAAACCTAGCTTTCAAGCCCCACTTTGGCTGGCAGGATCATATTGAAAAGAGTAATAATGTAGACATAACCAGTCCTGACTATATGGATGAATGGATAATAGATTATAATAGAGATAACGTTCTAAATGAGCAAAATTTTACGGAGGTAGTATTTTTAGGTGATGTTGCTCTGGCGGGTGAGATTGCTGATACAATTCAGCAATATGGCAGTGATTTCCTTTTCAAGAACATACCTGCCGAGTTCTTTGATGTGGACATTATCTGCTTTAATCTTGAGTGCTGCCTATCAAAACGCGGTGAGGTGTGGGAGCCTAAGCCTTTTCCTTTGAGGGGATTGCCGGAATTTCTTTCGATTTTCCCTAAAAGCCGATGTAAATATATAGCAAATGTTGCTAATAATCATTTTTTAGATTATGGCGAAGATGCGGCACTTGATACACTCGAAGCGCTTCGCAGCCATGATATGCAATACTTTGGATTGAGAGATTTTAAGAATCCTAATAAACACCTTATTGTAAATACTCCTGCAGGTAATATTGGCTTCATCGGATTTGCTCCTTCAGCTCATCCCTTGCATAATGCGAGCCGAATAAATTTAGCAGCCGAGTCTGCTCTTAGCATGGCGTCACAAGTTAATACATTGAAACAACAGTGCGATATAGTTATAGCCTCTTTACACCAAGGGGTGGAACATATACCTTATGTAGATCGAAGATGTCTCAAACTTACTCATGTGTTAGTGGACGCTGGGGCAGATTGTATTGTATGTCATCACCCTCATATTATCCAGGGGATAGAGACTTATAAAGGTGTACAAATTTTTCACTCGCTTGGAAACTTCGTTATTGGTTTAGATTTCCAGCGACACCCATACGGTAGGAATTCATTAGCTCTAAGGATGCTATTGCATAAAAAGGAGTTACTCAAGATAGTCGTGGAACCGTTTGTAATCAAAGATACATTTCAACCACGACCAGCAACAAGAGAGGAGAGACAGCAGATTCGAACAAAAACCGAAACACTTTCATCTATATTTGAATCCAAGTTGAGGTTAAATACAAATCATCTACAATGTACGATAGTAAGAATACGCGATCAAGCATGGAGTCTATGTGAGATGATGCGGCAAAAAGGGATATATACAGCGATTAAATATTATTTAGGACGAATCAAGTCTAAGACAAAACGCGCATATAATCTTTATACATAGAGGTAGATATTTTTTATTCATCTACTTGATATTAAAATGAAAAAAGCATTATCGAGAAAAAATCTCTGGGAAAAGACACCGTATTTATTAAAGTCAACGCTGGGTAGAGGACTGGGATTAGTACCGCCGGCATGGTTATTAGGCAGGAACTTTCGTGAGAGCTATAAGTTTGTTCGAGATGCACAATGGTGGCCGATAGAGCGTATTCGAGAATACCAGCTAAGTAAGTTAAAGGAGATTCTAAAACTTGCTTATGAAAAGACAAAATTCTACCGCCGGATGTTTAATAAAGTTGGATTTCATCCGGATGATTTTCAATCACTTGACTATATGGGTAAGCTTCCTACAATTGACAAGCAAGATGTGGTTGAGAACCTCTCTGATATGTGCACAAAAGATGTGAATGAAAAGGATGTTGATTTCGGATCAACCGGGGGAACAAGCGGAACTCCGCTGCATTTTTATATGAATGCGGGGCGTTCGGCAATTGAATATGCATATCTTACCATGAGTTGGGAACGGGCTGGCTACAAACTTGGCATGCCGATGGCTGTGTTACGTGGTCGTATAGTACAGCCGGATAAAAATAGCCTACGCCACGAATATGATCCGATTCTTCGGCATCATTACTATAGTAATTTCCATATGACAAATGCGAATATTCATCAGTATCTTGAACATATTCGTACTATTGGTCCATGTATGTTGCACGCTTATCCATCATCTGCTCATACTATTGCGAGCTATATAATTAGAACTGGGCAACCTGTCGTTCTAAATATTAAAGGTATTTTACTTGAATCTGAAAATGTATACCCTGATCAAGTTATTGATATAGAAAAAGCCTTCGGAGCGAAATCTTTTTCTTGTTATGGTCACTCTGAGAAACTTGTGCTTGCCGCCCAATGTGAACATACCAGGAATTACCATGTTTGGCCGACTTATGGTTATTTTGAATTGCTTGATGAAAAAGGGGCACTGATTAAAGAAACAGGACAAGAAGGGGAGATTGTAGGAACGGGCTTTATCAATACTGTAATGCCTTTTATCCGTTATCGAACCGGTGATTATGCTACATATGTTGCCGAGCATTGCGAGGCATGTGGTCGACAGCATACCATTATTAATAATATAAAAGGCAGATGGCCACAGGGAGGGCTTGTTGCAGCAGATGGTTCAGTGGTGTCTATGACTGCTTTAAATGTTCACGATGATACGTTCACGAATGTGAAAGAATATCAATTTCATCAGTCAATCCCCGGTAAGGCTACTTTATGGATAGTGCCGCTCATTTCTTTGGATAAAAATGAGCAGCTAAGGATTGTAGCCAATATGAACATAAGGCTCCAAGGGCAAGTTGTTCTTGATCTTGAAATTAAATCAGAACTCATTAAAACAGCACGTGGAAAACAGCCGAGAGTAATTCAGAAACGTGCATCTGCTAATCAATATGCAAACATTTAAATGGTATTATCATCGTTTGAGGAAAATGTCCCCGGGAGAAATGGCCTGGCGTACGAGGTCGTTTCTACGAGATAATACTGACCGATTCCTCATTGGGCGAAGGCAGAGATTAAGAAATTCTACGGTTTTCTTGAATGGAGACGGTCAGGAGCAAGGGCCAGGTTTTCGCGTAAGCGATATGGATGTAGGTGATAAGGCACAGCCAAGTATAAATAATAGAGTAGAGAAGCAGGAGTACGATTCTCTTATTGGCCGAGCAGAACGAATAGCCGAGCATCAGCTTGATATTTTCGATTTGGAGGATAAATGCCTTGGCGAAACAATAAATTGGAATCGTGACTATAAACGAAGACAGGATACACCTTTGATTTTCAGCCCTTCTTTAGATTATCGGGATGTTAAGGGGGTCGGTGACTGCAAATTTGTCTGGGAACCTAATCGGCATCACCAGCTTGTTGTGCTTGGGCGGGCCTATCGAGCCAGCGGAGATATTCGGTACGCCAACGTTGTGGCGGAGCTACTGGATAGCTGGCTTAAGCAGAATCCCTATGGCGTCGGGATGAACTGGCGCAGCGGCTTGGAACTCGGGATAAGACTCATCAACTGGGTATGGGCCATTGACCTGATTCAAGATTCGGAAGTTATAAATGATGAACTTTACCTACGACTTCTGGATTCTGTGTCACGGCATATCTGGGAAATCGACAGGAAGTATTCGCGAGGTTCTTCTGTGAACAATCACCTGATTGGTGAGGCTGCGGGTGTGTTCGTGGCAACAAGCTATTTCAATAATCTCATGCATGCATCCAAATGGCGGCAAAGGAGTCGAAACATCCTCAATCGGGAAATAATCGATCAGACATTTCCAGATGGCGGCACAATAGAGCAGGCTCTCGGGTATCATTTCTTTGTTCTGCAGTTTTTCGTTATCGCCGGTCTCACGGCACGAGCAACAGGGCATGATATGCCAGAATCATACTGGTCGAGGTTGGGAAAGATGTTTGAATTTCTTGGCCTTCTAAGTGAGGGTGGGGACAACCTGCCCATGTTCGGTGATTGCGATGATGGATATGTTCTTGATCTCGGCAGTAATCCACATCGCGTAAAGGATTGGCTCGCAGTAGGAGCTGCACTATTTGGAAGAAGTGATTTCAAGGCGTTTTCAGGCGGTTATGTCGAGCCAGTAGAATGGTTGCTGGGTGAAGCAGGACGGCAAAATTTTAAGGCGATTCCAGAGCCGAAATTTGAAAAAATCAACTCGAAGGCTTTTAAGGATAGCGGTTATTATCTACTTCAATATGGTGAGTTTGGTTCAAGGAATCGTATCAGTGTAGTATTTGATTGTGGCCCTTTGGGAATGGATCCTCTTGCAGGGCACGGACATGCAGATGCCTTAAGTTTCACACTTCGAGCGTTTGGTATGGATGTGCTGGTGGACCCGGGGACGTATGATTATTTCAGCTATCCAAAATGGCGGGAGTATTTCCGCAGTACACAAGCGCATAACACGATCGTTATTGACGAGCGTAACCAGTCTGAGATGCTGGGTCTTTTCCTTTGGGGCAGGAAGGCAAAGACACATTGTCTGAGTTGGGAACCGACAGATGTTGGTGGTAAAGTCATCGGTGAGCATGATGGATATAAAAATTTACACGATCCTGTTATTCATAGACGCTCACTTGATCTCGATGGCTGGGATCGTACGCTCATCATACAGGATGAAATTATCGCCCGTGCAGAACATAAAATAGAATTATATTTTCATCTGGCTGAGCATCTTATAGTGAAACAATTATCTGAAAATCGCTTTCTCATTGATGTTGGGCCGGGAACCGTAGAGTTGGAAATGGATCCAAGTCTAACAGTAGAAATATTCAAAGGCAGCGATGATCCAATTTGCGGCTGGGTCAGTCGAGGTTATCATCAAAAGGAAAAAGGCACAACACTTATTGGTCGTTGTGCTTGTGAAGGCAGCACATCTTTTGTCTGTGTGATTAATATCAATAAGATGGAGCCAACTACGGCATGAACAGAAAGCATATAGAAACGTCAAGTCACAGTCCGCGCAGGCGGCCGGTTATTGTGGCCGCTGTAGTAGCTGTTTTTTTAATGCTTATTTCTGGTGTTGGGTATCGTGTTCTGGCTGCTCGACTTGAGGCACCCGTCAATAGTCTTTCAATATCTCCCGATGCTTTTAAAAAATTGCCGTTGCACATTGGAGATTGGAAAGGCCAGGATGTGGCCTTAGATGAAGCCATTGTCCGTGCTACAGATACCGATGCGCACCTGAATCGTCGATATCTCCGACAAAATGCCCTGGACTCTATTGGATTGTACATTGCATACGGCGCTAGAGCGCGTGATTTAATGCCCCATCGGCCGGAGGTCTGTTATACCGGGGCCGGCTGGACGCTCGTTGATCGCCATTCTATGGACTTGCCCTTGAGTGATGGTATAAAACTGCCATGCCGTATTTTACAGTTTAAGCGCGGCACTTTGAATACAGAGAAAACCATCGTCTTAGATTATTACATTGTCGATGGTCAGTATTGCGGCGATGTTTCATTATTACGATCAAAGGCCTGGCGAGGCTCCGGCACGATTGAATATGTTGCTCAAGTACAGATTATTGCGCCCTTTGCTGCTAATCAGGCTGCAGATTCGGAAGTAAGGAGTGTCTCCGACTTTGCTATCGAATCGGCACCATTTATAATTGAGTTATTCGAGAATAGCCAGGAGGATAATCTCTCCGATGAGAGTATGTTTGAGGGGGGCGAAAATGGTTAATAAAAATATTCGCCATAGACATGCTTTACAGATTTCAGCCAAACATCATACGCAGGATAACTTCATCCGACTTGTTTCAGTCACGTTTGCTCTGCTTGCAGTTACTTTGTGGTCGTATTGGTCAACAATTGTGAGCCTTTTTAAGGATTGGCAAAGGAATGATGATTACTCAGCGGGACAGCTTGTCCCACTGATTGCACTTTTTCTTGTCTGGCGTGAGCGGAAGAATCTTAAACAATGCCTGCTGAAACCGTACTGGTTTGGGATCGCGCTAATCTTACTGGCACAGGCAGGACGGACTTATGGTTTGTTATTTATGTATGAATCGGCTGAACGATATTCCCTGATATTAACAATAGCAGGTCTGGTTCTAATGGTGGTCGGCTGGCAGGTCTTCCGGAGTATCTCGTGGATTCTATTATTTTTGTTTCTGATGGTGCCTCTGCCCGGACGCGTTCACAACATGATCAGCGGCCCCTTACAGAACATGGCAACAACAGGCTCGGTATTTCTTTTGGAGGCTTTTGGTGTCAGGATCAGCCAGCAGGGAAATGTCATGATGCTGAATGAAACGACTCCTATGGCGGTAGCAGAGGCCTGTAGTGGCCTGCGAATGCTGACGGCATTCGTTATAATCGCGGCATTCGTAGCATATATGGTGAAACGCTCACGCCGGCAAAAGACAGTTCTCCTTCTGTCAAGTATTCCAGTTGCAATTGTTTGCAATATTATTAGGCTTTTCGTTACGGCTATTTTAATTCTACTTGTAAGCACTGAAGTAGCGGAAAAATTTTTCCATGATTTTGCCGGTCTGGTGATGATGCCGATAGCTGTATTGCTTATTTTTAGCCAGATCTGGCTCATGGATAAGTTAATTATCCCAGAGAGTCAGCCGCAAGAAATGCAGATAAAAGGACAATCTAAAACATCATCCCGAGCATATACAAAACGGATTAATAATAAAAAGAAGCAATTTGCATAGAACCGAATTGTTGGCTTGGTAAGGCTCGGTATAATTGGCTTTTTCGGGAGAGTAGCTCAAATTGGCCTGAAAAGGCTGTAAAGTCTATCTCCAAGACGAGAAATGCCCCAGCACAAGCTAAAAGAATGCCCTAAAAATACTGATGACCAGCATTAATTCACGAATTGTAACATCTTATCAAAAAACAAGTTACAGCTGGCCGTAATCATTGTAAAATCGATAGCAAAAAAATACAATATTTTTTGAAAGAATTGTCTTGACTTCGTTTGGAAAGTCCTATAAAAAATGATATGTGTGTATCTATGGAGTGATGGGTTGATGATCGACGGAAGAAAACTTATCTTAGCGGTTATTAGCGGATTAGTTCTAACAGCAGTTGTGCATGCCGATATGGTTCTGATGTCTAAGCTCAATGTTCAGAAATGCAACTCTCAAGCAGTTTGCAATAATCAAGATAATAAGTGCACGCATACGTTCAATTCGATTGATTTCTGTGGCGCCGATGATCTGTATCCATTGTCCGGCCAGTTTCTACCAGAGACAAACATCAATTTCAGGCAAGCTCCTCAAAGACAAAATTCTATAGTGCTAAAGAATGAACAGAGCAGTCTAGTATTATGCCTTTCCGCCCTGATCGGTATGGGTTTTTGTGGATCTGCTCACTGGATGAAAAAGCATTCCTTTGGTTTTATCCCGGAATGGTATCACAGCGGTGGTCCTCACCAAATCGGCCACAGCTTTGCTGTGACCCCCGATTTACTTCGTACCGCGCCGGCTTTCTGTTTTATTCCGCCGGTTTATACTGTGGAAGATTCTATGCCACAGTATCGCCTGGGGACGGTCATGTACCTCTGGCGAAAATCACAATTCATGTCAACTGTTCTTGCATCCCGTGCGCCTCCTAACATGTCATAAGGAAGGATTGTCTCGCCCTAATCGAGGCGCGAGATAAATCTCCGAATCAAGTTTTTATCCTTGATCGAACGGAGAAGTAATTAATCTGACATGTTATGGAGGATAAATAACAATGAAACTTAGATTATTAATTATAGCTCTTGCTATTTGCATGCTTACTACACCAGCAATGGCGGATTTGTTCGGTTTCACCGTAAGCAACCTCTCGACTACATACGACAACACGACCAATCAGTTCACCTCGGAGGTTTGGGCGAACACCACAGCCGACTTGTATCGTAATATAAGTCCGGTTAGCACAGCCGAGTTTTCAGGTCCATGGACAGGATCAGAGGATTTTTCGCTCCAAATGACACTCACTAATATCACTGCGCTTACAGCAGTCGCTACTGGCTCGTTCTCTTTCTTTGACACTGATGGTGACCTCGTCAGTGGAAATATCAGTGGTACGTGGGCAAACATATCCGGTTTCCCTTTTTTCAGTGGAACCTTAAGTAACGTGCTCTACACCTCTGTCGTGAATACCACGTTCGATGGTCACTCGGGGAGCGCGTCGATGGTCTTCAACGCGCCTCAACCATGGTCTGGTGCTATTTTTCAGTTAACCTCACAAGGCTCTTGGTTCTCGTTGGGTCCTCACGAGGATGTGAAGGGCGGTAGCATCGATGCATCGGTTGTACCCGTGCCTGCCGCGTTTATATTGGGTATTCTCGGCTTGAGTATCGCTGGAATTAAATTACGCAAATATGCATAAGAGACTTTGTTATCTTTTGGTGTTTATGTTTAAGACATCAGATAGTTTACGCAAATATATATAGAACTTAGATGAGTAATGTCGCCTCGTATTCGCGCTTATTTGCGTATGGAGGTGATGGAGGACATTGAATGAAGATTGCCGCTTATGGATGAATAGAGACTTAGAATGGAGAATGTAAAGAACCTTTGTGTTTTTACGGTGTTTATTGTGGCTGGATACTGTGGTATAGCTTCTGCTGATCTATATGTCGATTCAGCTCCGAACATCTATGGCTCGCCGGATTGGGCTCCATGGTGGGATCAAACCAAGGCCGATATCGTCGGTGGTACGTTCACCGATCTTCGCTCAATCACCTCTCCGAATTCGGAACCATATACTATCAGTCCATACGACGAGATCGTTTACAACACTGGTGATATGGGTAATCGTATCCACTGGATATACTGGCTGCCGGGTGAGAACACTGCCAGTCTGGATGACCGTCTTGAAGTGAAGTGGGTTATCGACTGGTACGGCGTTAACTATGTCATGGATTGGAGTACACAAAGCTGGACAGCTGATAGTCCCGAGCAGGGCTGGACTGAGCCTACTGGTTGGGAAGACTACGGTAACGGCGAAGGTGTTACAGGCGTCATTGGATCTTTCGGTTTTGCCTGGTGGGCAAATGATAACTATGCCGAGCTTTTTGATACTGATAGCGATCCCTACAATGAGACGGATCAGGCTGATATTGCCGCTCTGTACGAAATAGTGACTATGTACCAAACCTTTGCAACAGGTTACATCAGACTCCGCCCAACCATCGATGATGAATGGGAGATAATCAGTCTATTAACCGTTGATGTCCAGGCACCGGTACCGGCTGCCGTTTTGCTTGGTGTGATCGGTTTAGGTGTCGCCGGCCTGAAATTACGAAAATCTTCATGAAAGTCCTTAATAATTGAAGTGCCAATTTGGTCATAAAAGCTGTGGCAAAGCCCCGCTTAAGGGGCTTTGCCACAGAACTTCTAAACGGAGTTAGTATTATTAGAAAAAAACATATATGTTTCACTATTACTCTTGCCCTGCTGGTCTCTATTGCGCCAGAAGCCAGAGCGGAATTGTTTGGGTTTGGGCGCATCACAAGCAATACCCCCGGGGTAGAAGGCTCGACGATTGGAACACAGCTTTGTGTTGATGTCACTTCTTACGGAACGAATCAGGTGCTTTTCACTTTCTACAACAACCACCCTTCCGACCCTGAGTTTCAAAATGCCCCTCCGCTTTCGAGTTCCATTGCAGAATTGTATTTTGACGATGGGGAACTGCTTGGCATAGCGAGCATTCTCGATGATCCAATTAACGGCGTGGATTTTGTAGAATTAGCTAAACCGGCCGAACTTCCCAGTGCTAACAATGCCGATCCTGACTTTATAACAAGCACAGGTTTTTCGGCTGACGCTGAGAATCCCTCCCCCAAATTGGGAGTAAATCCCGGTGAGTCCGTGGGAATTATGTTTGATCTTCAAACGGGTAAGACCTTTGATGATATTATGAAGTCAATTTATGCCGGTTTTGAATTAGAAGAGGGTGATGATCCAACAGGCACCCTGCGAATCGGAATACATGTCTCATCAATTGGCAATGCTAGCACAAGTGACTCGTTTATTATGGTCCCTATACCGGGGGCGATGATTCTTGGTATGCTCGGCCTTGGTGTCGCTGGATTCAAATTGCGCAAATTTGCATAAAATTTTCCAGACAATCTTCTAACCTGATAAAAATAGTGGCGAATTTTTGCGGAGATTCGCCAAAGGTAATCACTTTCGCGGAGGAAGTGACCTGCAATTGAATTAACAATTCGTTGATAACTATTGTTTCTTTATATACCCAAATTTATATTCTATTACTAAATTTAGCGATTTCCGGGGGGGTAATTTTCGCACATAACCGGCACTTATTTGCCTTATAAAGTATTTGTGCCGGATAAAGAGTTGTTTATAGCTTCTCTGTATGCCGTTTCGTTCTTGAGAAGCTAATTGAATCATCTTCTATCAGATTAAATAGTATTAACATATCAATAAATCGTAAGTAAAAAACATTCCAGAGGAGGTGTCTCATGTTTAATTTGGAAAGATGTGCGAAGATTAACGTAAAGGTGCTACTTGTCCTGATCCTCGTGACGGTTGCGTTGGGAACATCATTATTTGCAGCTCGTCATATCCGAAGAAATATTCTATCGAAGATAGACCTAGAGGCGGGCCAAACTGCTTTTGAAAACGAGGACTGGCCGGAAGCACGCAAATACCTGAGAGAATACCTCGGCAGAAATCCCGATGATATCGAAATCCTCAAGAAGTTTGCCAAAGCAGCGATATCTATCCGGCCGTTGGATGCTGCTGATATCTCCGGAGCCCTGGCGGCCTACCGTCGTGTTTTACAACTGGACCCTCTGGATGAGGAGGCCTATGAAAAGCTGGCGATGCTCTATACAAGTATAGGTAATTTCGAAGAACTCGCCTACATAGCTCGCTCTCGAATTGAGCTTGACCCAGAGGATTTTAAAGCCCCGCTGTGGTTGGGCGATGCATTATCCCGCCTGAACAAAATGGATGAGGCTCAACAAACACTCGAGGAGTTTATGTTGAAACTTGAAGCTCTTCCTGATAAGCACGTCGAGTATGTGCGAGCCTGTCTAATCATGAGCAGGATTGCAGGCAATAGCAATACACCTGAATCAAAAACAAAGGCCCTGGAATGGCTCAACAAAGCAGTAGAATATGATCCGGAATTTGTTGAATCACTGGCGTCTCGTGCCCGGTTTTACCGCCAGAATTCTGATATCCCGGACATAAGTATGAATGATATGATGGAACTCGCTCGCAAAGATCTCGAGGCCGCCGATGTAATAAGTATAGAAGATCCGCGAATGAGATTATTATTAGGGGCAGAATGGATGTACCTTGGCGAATTTGACCGAGCGGCTGCTCAACTTAAGGCTGCAGATAGTCTCACAAAGGAAGCTATAGAGGAATATTTCTTCGATGTTAATGACTGGATTGTGAAAAGGTTCATCTTAGCTTCGGAACTGGCGTTACGGAGTAATAATACAGTTGATTGTAATTCTCTCGCCGATGAAGTCTTACCGGTGTTAACCGAGAAAAGGCATAGGATTCAAGCACTTCCATCTGCTATAAAGCTTTATATAGCTGCGGACAATGTTTTAGAAGCCCGGAAACATCTTGATGAATATCTTGACAACCAATATACCATGGCAGGATCAGCTATGTCCAAGATGCAACTCGCCTACTTGCAGGCCTTGGTAGCCAGGGGCGAGGAAAAACCGTATGTTGTTATTGACGTTCTTCGGGCAGCCATTGTGAGTGATGTCTCTCGTCCTGATTTATGGCTGCTATTAGCAGGTGCCTACAGTCGAACAGATCAGACCAGGCTGGCAATCGGTGCCCTGATAAAATATCTTCGCTTTCGTCCCCGAGATCCGGAAGTCACACTGCAACTGGCAAAAGAATATCTCAAGCTGCGAGACTGGAACAGAGCTTTTGAAACAGCGCGGCTGGCCGAACCTCTGAATCCTACCGACATTATTATCAGACTGCTCCGTATTGAGGCGAGTATTTACATAGCTGCCGAACAACGTTTCACAATTAACAAAGAAAGGCTCGAAGCGTTATCATCTGAACTGGCAGTATTGCGTAAGGATCATCCTGATCGAGTCGATATTCGCATATTACAGGCTATTATCGCTGTTTACCTTGAACAGCCTGATAAAGCTGAAAGGGAGCTGAAGCTGGCTATTGAAGAATGTGAAGAAACGCTTAGGGCCGAGATGCAGCTTGCAAGGCACTATTACAGAATAAAACGAATTCCCGAAGCAATCAGCACCTGCCGGACGGCCTGCGAGCGTCTACCTGAGCTTGCCGAGCCTTGGCTTTCTCTTGCAGGTCTTTATGTGGCCAAGGCAGACTATGAGTCAGCCCGCAGTACTCTCAGAAAGGGACTGGATAATGCAACCAGCAAATTGGAAAAGAGATCTCTATCGGTAAGGCTTGCCTTGGTGGAACTTTTATATCTGGATCGGGCTACGGGAATAAGTCTTCTCAGTGAGGTGGCAGCGCAAGATGAACAGGAAATCCGTGCCCGTTCGCTACTCCTGGGCATCCGCGAAATCCAGGAGGACCGGGCAACAGCCGAAAAACTAATCGGAGAATTGCGAGAAGCCGAGGGTGAAAGCGGACTTTTCTGGCGCTTGCATCAAGCAGCGTCGTTGCTTTCATCTGATAACTGGCGTTCGATGCAACCGGATATTATCGAGGCGCTTCAATACTGCATTGATATAGATCCCGAGTGGTCGGCCCCGGCATTGCTTCTGGCAAACATGTATGAGAAGCTTCAGGATTTCGGACGCTTCGAAGATACATGCCGGCAGGCACTTATCAGGAATCCTTCGGCGACTGATGTGGCAGATGTCTTGATGACTCTCCTCGAAAAACAAGGCCGTTTTTCGGATGCAGAGAAAGTGCTTGAGCAGATTGAGGCGAATCCTCGGGTGACCAGTACGTGGAATGTCCGAATGGCCCTTAGCGCGGGGAACTTTTCTCGAGCCATCGAAGAGTTGGAATTGCGGGTATCCAATGACGACCGAGATGCTAATTCAAGAATACTTCTGGCAAGATTGATCTATTGGCAAACTGGCGATACCAAACAGGCTTTTGCGTACCTGAAGGAGGCCGAAGCGATTATGCCGGACTCCATGGCGTTCACAGCGGCAAGAGTGTCCATTCTGAGGGCGGAAGGTCGCACCGAAGAGGCTCAGCGAATCCTGAATGATTATGTTGCGAATAATGATGCCTTCGGTGCCTATACGATACGGGCTTCATTCCTCGCGAGTGAGGGTGAATTTGAACTTGCCGAGAAGGACTATAAAAAGTTAACCACCTTCACCAATGAAGGAGCTACAGGCTATCAACTCTTAAGCAACTTCTACGTCAGGAATGAAAAACTTAATCAAGCTATACTGACACTTGAAGAGGGAACAAATTCATACCCTACGAATCTGAATTTGAAACGAGGGCTAATGAAAATATTGTTACTACGGGCAGATCCCGAAGACCGACAAAGAGCACTTGATATTTTGACATCACTTGAAGAACAACTACCGCAGGATCCAGAGCTGATGAAACTTCGCGCTTTTCAAATCTTGGAAGATTCGACACCACAATCGCTTGTGACTGCCAAAGAGAAGTTAGAAAATGTGATTAAACTGGAACCAACGGCGGTTGATGCCCATCTTGTATTGGTTCAGCTTGCAATGAAGGAGGGGCAATACGAGAGAGCTCGTGACTCTGCGATTCGGGCACTTGGCTCCAATCCGGAAAATCCTTCATTGCTGTCTGCCAGAGGCAGAGCCGAGCTCGCGCTAGATAATACACAGATGGCGGCCCAGTTGGCTCAAGTGGCTCTTCAGAAAGATCCGAATAATGTTGCAGCAAGGGATGTGGTCGTCACAGCGGCCATAAAGAGCGAGGATCCCGGCCTTCTTAAGATATCGGCCAGTTTGGCGCACTTGGCACTTGCGGAAGATCCAAACAACGCTCAAGCTCGAGAAATAATCGTGGCAGTGGCGTTGAAGACTAAGGATCAAAGTCTCCTTGAGGAGGCCCGGACGCTTATTGAATCTGCGCTCGGCAACGATCCCACAAACGAACCGTTGCTGCTTTCCCGGGCACGTGTTTTGGTTTCCATGGAAGATCCTCGGGCGGCTATTCCTGAGATGGAGGTCTATTGTCAAACAGAGGAGGGAAAAGGTAGTATTCCTGCACTTGTAACCCTTGCCGACTTGTATCGCCTCAGCAATGACATGGACCAGGCAAAACAATGGATCGAGCAGGCGGAACAGATAGACCGCGATAACTTAACTGTTGTCCACGCCCGATTCATTTGGCTGGTAGCCCAGAACCGATTTGAAGAACTTAAAGGAATCAGTTCAGCGTATCTTTCGGCCGAAGAGCAAAGTGCAACAAACCTCGTGGCGGCCGCCTCGATCTTAGCAGCATCGGATTCTATGGAACTCAAGAATGAAGGACTGAAGCTATTTGAGCATGCTGTTACATTATCTCCAACATTGAAAAATGCACGCATGGGATTGGCTTCCACTCTTTATCAAACAGGAAATGCCGAACGTGCTGTGGAAAAATACCGGGAATTGCTACAGCAGTACCCGAATGACATACAAGTTCTGAACGACCTTGCATGGATTCTTCAAGAGCATGAAAATCGCTATGACGAGGCACTGGAGCTGGCAAATAGGGGATTGATTCTTGAACCGGATGAATTGCACCTGCTTGATACCAGGGGTACGATTCTTGCGAATATGGAGGATCGTATTGATGATGCCATGAACGACTATAAGAGACTTATAGAATTAGCACTTCCGGGCACTAGGCAAAAGGCAAAGGCGCTTCTGGAGTTGGGCCGCATTTATGCAAAACTCAATGACCTTGTTCAGGCAAGGCAATACCTGCAGGATGCACTGGAGATTGACAAAAAAATTAGTGTATTTACAGTTAACGAACGATCGGAGATCGTGAAAATCCTTCAGGGAAGTGGGATACAAGCTATGAATTAGTAATATGAGGTTAAGTCAGAGGTAATCTCATTCTCGAAGGATTGCAGATCACTAACTTTAATCGATTTAATACTCATTCTCACAGGGAGGGTCTGAAGATATATGCAAAAGACAACCAATTAAAAAACGGAGAAAAGATATTGCACTCGAATCAACACCAGCCACTCATATTATTAACTGAATACAATATGCATTCTATCCGAGCTCGTCGAAACGTATCGGAGGGACAAATTCTTAATGACTATCCACATGAACGCAGTGAACAATCCGTTGACAATAGCTTTGATAAAGCTGAGAAACCGGAAAGACAAACAAGTCGTTTTCGTCAATGCGCGGGCTGGATTGTTCTTACAGCATATAC
Source organism: uncultured Pirellulales bacterium (assembly GCA_964520535.1). GTDB lineage: Bacteria > Planctomycetota > Phycisphaerae > Sedimentisphaerales > Anaerobacaceae > JAFGPS01. The sequence goes on from CAZFOQ010000011.1 coordinate 40,207, forward strand.
CTTGTTGCTCGTATACAAGGCCGTCCGTCTAAGCCAAACCGGCAACACGGACAATGTCCCTCTCTGGAATCTACAAGACTCACAGCAGCTTCTTGCCTGGATGAGAGACCTTGTCGTTATGAGTTTCTTTGAATTTGCGTATTTCATTCCCATGGGATTTATCACCGCTATCGTTATTGCCCGCGGTTCGGGCTGGTATCGCTGGTTTCCGGCGAGTCTTTCCATGTTATTGGTGGCCAGCACCCTTGCAGTCCTTGTGAAATGCATCGAGACCGGCTGGTCGTTTCATTTGGTCGCGGTCGTCGGTTTGGTGATTCCAGTGCTGGGCTGTTTCTTTGGATCGTGGATGGGTACGACATGGCTTCGCGGCCGACGGGCTCGTATTTGGTTTTTGCCTAAGGTTGCTGTCTTGGTCTTGCTGGCTGCTTTTTGCACTGGCATCATTTTGCAGCAGTCAGTGCAAGAGAGGCCTCTTTCTTTTGAAGCGGCTCGCGTGAGTTCTGCTGATAAGCGACGACTCGCATATCTGATTCGCAGTAAGAATCCCAGAACCCTTATAGAAGGCCAGACCCATATCTTGCGGTTGACAGAAGAAGACATTAACGTCCTGCTTTCCTGGGGTCTTTCACTCGGATCACCAAACCGAAAAGCCAAGGTCAGCCTGGAATGTAACTCAGCTTCAATCGCCGCATCCGTTGGTTTAATAACCAGCGACCGAAAAACGCGATACCTGAACCTGTTGGTGGCTGGCGTCCCAGCAATCCACGAGGGAACACTAAGCTTACATGTAAACCAATTACGATTGGGTACCCTGGAAGCCCCGCGATGGTTTCTCAAGTTATTTTCCCCAATAATCATATCCCTACTTAGCCATGACCGACGTTCGAAGCCGTTTCTGGATGCCACACGAGCCGTAGCGATCGATCAAGACTTCATTGAAGTGATCTACGGTCCCCTGAACCTGAGTTCCCAAGGATTTAGAGAAGATCTTTTCGGTCAGGCAAGCACGGGTCGAGAAGTGCTTACTGCCACGCGGGCTCAAGTGGAAAACCTACTGACCGTTGTCAGCCAGTTACCTGATACGCAACCTGATTTCGGTAAGTGTTTCGAGACTGTATTTTCTCTTGCCCGTGCTCGCTCTGTTGAAGGGGATCCGGTGACCGAGAACAGGGCGGGTATCTTCGCCATTGGAATGCTTCTGGGTCATCCTCGCGTCGAGGAATTTTTGGGCCCGGTCCATGCCGGTCGTGACAAGTACACGGCTCGGCGGTCTTTGTCTCGCGTCGATCTTCGCGGGCGATCTGACTGGACCAAGCATTTCTGTGTGGCTGCTGCTATCGCGCTGCTCTCAGATGATGTCGTGAGTGACGCTGCCAGTCTACTTAAGGAAGAGCTCGATGCCGACATCGCCGGAAGCGGTTTTTCATTCTCCGACCTGCTCGCAGCCCGGGCCGGTACTACATTTGCTCTCCAGGCCACCCGGGATGAGGCGGCTGCTCGCGCGATGCAAGAGCGTATTGTCGGCGGCTTTCAAGTAGAGGACTTTTTCCCACCGGCAGCCGACCTGCCCGAAGGAATACCAGATGATCAGCTGCAGTCAAGCTATGGGGGCGTAGGTGGGGAAGGTTATAACCGTCTTATTAAGGAGATCGAGCAACGTATTTCCTCCTGTTTAGCGTATCGTCAACTACAGTAATAGTCGCAGCAATGATTAACCGACTTTGAAACACTATAGGGAGTGATCTTTGGCCTCGGATCTTGTGTTTTGGAATACTGAAATATGAAGGAAATAGTGGAAATTCATAGCAAACTGAAAGCCTGCGATAGAATTGGAATCCTGGCCATAGCATCCAAAATAACATTTAATTTAGTTATTTTGCTCATCTTAATGTGCTCTCAGGCAAGCTCTGCACTAGAGCCTAATGAGATCTTAGTGATAGCTAATCAAAATGTCTCGGAATCCATGCAGATCGCTCGATATTATTGCAAAAAGCGTGGAGTGCCGCAGGAAAATATCCTGGCACTGCCTTTGGGTACGAACCTAAAGGGTACCATTAGTCGAGAAAACTACGAAGAACAGCTCGCAGAGCCAATCCGCCAGGAGTTCCTCAAGCATGAACTGCTCGGAAAAATCAAATGTCTGCTCACCGTTTACGGCGTACCTATCAAGGTTGGACCGCGAGGAATCCTGACAGAGCAGATAGGCTCACTTGAAGCATTGCAGGAGCTTATTGAAACGCTAAAGAAGAAAGTTGACCAGTTAAAACAGGATGGTTTGACCAGCTCCGCCGAGTACAAACACTCCAATCGTCGACTCGCTCAGTTGCAAGGTGCGGTGGATCGGATCAACGGCAAAGAAACCCACGCTTCAGTCGATAGCGAGTTGTCCATGGTATTGTTCGACTCCTACGAGCTGTACCGATGGCAGCCCAACGCGCTTAAGAAGGACGCTAATGACTTCTTAGACCTTCGTTTCAGATTACTGATGGTCAGTCGGCTTGATGGACCGGGCGATGCAATCGCTAAAGGCCTTGTGGACAAAGCGATAGCGGCAGAAAAAACGGGGCTCCGGGGGACCGTTTACATCGATTCACGGGGTATTCGCGGTAAGAGTCAGTATGCTCATTTTGACCAGTCTCTGCGCGATTTTGCAATGTTAACGAGATCGCAGACGGAAATACCTGTTATGGAAGAACAAACGGCAAAACTCTTCGAGCCAAATTCCTGTCCCGAAGCGGCCCTCTACTGCGGCTGGTACAGTTTGAGAAAATATGTCGATGCCTTTGATTTTGTCGACGGTGCGGTAGGGTATCATATTGCAAGTGTTGAAGCGGTTAATCTTCGCGACCCGAACAGCACTCAGTGGTGTTCCTCTATGCTAAGAGACGGTATAACCGCAACCTTAGGACCGGTGGCTGAGCCGTATCTTCATACATTTCCAGAGCCAAAGGCATTTTTTAGGGAACTGTACGAAGGCTCTTGCCTGGCCGAGGCATACTACCACACCAAGCCGTTTAATTCATGGCAATTACTTTTAGTAGGCGATCCATTGTATAGACCCTTCAAGAATTCTCCTTTGAAATAATACATCTAGTTGGTTATTTTAAGTATTCATAATTGAAAATAGATTAGAAATGAGATGTTTGGTAATCGATAAATGAAAAGAACCTATATTAAAACATCATTTCTGCTACTTTTTATGACAGGCACTCAGGCATATGCTGCCAACATTGCCATTGAACCCTATCTGCAGGACTTTACCAATGATAGCATTAAGATTGTCTGGTGGACAGATACACAAACCGAGCGAAATGTAGTCCATATTGTCAAACCTGTACTTTCTACCACAAGTGCCACGAGCAGACAAATGCGTGGAGTTACATTTGTGCGTCATATTGCCATGCTTACAGGACTAAAGCCTGATAATGAATATGAATATTATGTAGAATCCGACATTACTCGGAGTCAACGATACCAATTTCGATCAGGAATCTCCCGTGATAAGCCGTTCCATTTTATCTATCTTGGAGATGGCCAACATGTTGATAACCAGGTAATCATTCGGCGTAAGGCTTTATATAAAACAGTGATGGATCTGAAACCCAATTTGATTGTCTGTGGTGGTGATACGGTTGAGTATGGCACCTACAATAGTTATGAAAAGACCTGGGAGAGTTTTTTTCGACAAATATGTACAGCCACACAAGGTGGAGTGCCTGTAGCAAGTACGATTCCTCATTATTTTGCCGTCGGCAATCATGAAATATATGATCCAGAACATGATGAGTATGCCTCCGGTGGACTGGCGGGTGCTTCGATGGCCCGGTTTCAGGCGTTTTGTGTAAATCCGGACAATGGATCCAATGATCCTCGTTGGAATGGACGCTACTACGCGTTTACATTCGGATGTGCTACGTTTATTGTCCTTGATCTGAACAATACAAGTAATGACTCGCTTGACAACCATGACAAGATCCCGGATGGATGCTCGCCGGATTGGGAGCCGGGTAGCGAGCAGTATAGTTGGATGATCGAACAGCTAAAGATAGCACAGCGTACATCTGCCTTTACATTCATCGTCGCCCACCCTTCACCCTGATATGGAACGACCTATGTCAAGCGTTAATATTTCGATATTTTTTACAT
>CAZFOQ010000012.1:0-42441 GCA_964520535.1 uncultured Pirellulales bacterium
GCGGCGGAAAGGCCGAAGGCAATGCGAAGATGAAGGAACTTCTGGGCGGCAAGGGCGCTAATCTCGCGGAGATGACTAACCTCGGGGTGCCGGTGCCGGCAGGATTTACAATTGCGACAAAGGTGTGCAGGGAATATTATAAGTCCGGCGGAAAATGGCCGAAAGGACTCGAGGAAGAAGTTGATAAAAATCTGGCAAAGCTCGAAAAGGCAATGAACGCCAAGCTCGGCAATCCTGACAAACCACTGCTGGTCAGCGTCAGAAGTGGAGCAAGCGTATCGATGCCCGGAATGATGGACACTATATTAAACTTAGGGCTGAATGACAACGTCATTGAAGGTATCATTAAGAAAACTTCAAATCCTCGTTTTGCATATGATATCTATCGCCGGTTCATTGACATGTTCGGTGACGTGGTCATGGGCTGCAGCCACGAATACTTCGAAGAAGTCATCCACGCCGCCAAGGAAAATGCCGGTGTCAAACTCGACAACGAACTCAAAGCCGACCAGCTTAAAGACGTCGTCGAGAAATACAAAGCCGTCTACAAAAAGCACGTCGGCGAACTCTTCCCGCAAGACGGCAAAGTCCAGCTCCAGCACGCCATCAACGCCGTCTTCGGCTCCTGGAACGCCGACCGCGCCATCAAATATCGCCAGCTCAACAAAATCACCGGCCTGCTCGGCACCGCCGTCAACGTCCAGGCCATGGTCTTCGGCAACATGGGCAAAGACTGCGGCACCGGCGTCTGCTTCACCCGCAATCCGAGCACCGGCAAAAAAGAATTCTACGGCGAATATCTCATGAACGCCCAGGGTGAGGACGTCGTCGCCGGCATCCGCACGCCCCTGCCGCTCAAGAAATTATCTCGCCGAATGCCCAAGGCCTACAACCAGCTCACCCGCCTGATGACCCGCCTGGAAAAGCACTACAAAGACATGCAGGACATGGAATTCACCATCCAGAACAAAGTTCTCTACATCCTCCAGACGCGAACCGGCAAGCGGACGGCCGAAGCGGCGGTAAAAATCGCCGTCGACATGGTCAACGAACGACTCATCCCCAAGAAGGAAGCCGTCACCCGTGTCACCCCGGAACAGTTGGACCGCCTGCTGCACCCGCACTTCGATCCGAAGGGCAAACGCACCGTCGTGGCAAAGGGACTTCCCGCGTCACCAGGCGCTGCCGTCGGACAGGTTGTCTTCACCGCCGATACGGCGGAAGCCTGGAACAAAAAGGACAAAAAGGTCGTCCTCGTCCGGATCGAGACCAGCCCCGAAGATATCGGCGGCATGGATGCGGCGGTCGGTATCCTCACCGCTCGCGGCGGCATGACTTCCCACGCGGCGGTCGTCGCTCGCGGCATGGGAAAATGCTGCATCGCCGGTGTCAGCACGCTTAATATAAATTATGCAACGAAAAGACTAACACTTGGTAAACTGACACTCAAGGAAGGTGACTGGATGAGTCTGGACGGCTCCTCCGGCGAAGTCATGACAGGACAACTGGCCACGGTCGAGCCCACCTTGAGTGGTGACTTCGGCAGGTTCATGAAGATTTGCGACCAGATTCGCAGACTCGGCGTTCGCACAAATGCCGATACGCCGGAAGATTCAAAGCGGGCAAGGGACTTCGGTGCCGAAGGTATCGGCCTTACCAGAACCGAGCATATGTTCTTCGAAGGTGACCGAATCTGGCCGGTGCGGTCGATGATTCTCGCCGCCGATGAATATGCCGCAATGCTTATGAAAATCGAAGCGGCTGAAACTACAAAAGAGAAAAAGGAAATCGAGAAAGAGCACGCCGTAGCCAAGAAACAATTCGAAGGCGCATTGAAGAAACTTCTGCCGTACCAGCGTCGTGACTTCGAAGGCATTTTCACGGCGATGGCCAGCCTTCCCGTGACCATTCGCCTGCTCGATCCGCCGCTGCATGAGTTTTTGCCGCAGGACACTAAGAGCCAGGCGGAAATGGCGAAGCGGCTGAAAGTCAAACCGGCCGTCGTCAAGGCAAAGGTCGAGCAGTTGCACGAGTTCAATCCCATGCTGGGACATCGCGGCTGCCGCCTGTCGATTACCTATCCCGCGATCGCCCGAATGCAGGCAAGGGCCATTATCGAAGCGGCCCTGAACGTTCAGAAAAAAGGAAAAAAAGTCCTGCCGGAAATCATGGTTCCACTCGTCGGCGAGGTCACGGAACTCAAGCTGGTCAAAGACGAAATCGTCGCCGAGGTCAAGCAGGTCTTCAAAGAAAAGAAGGCCAGGATTAAGTATATGGTCGGCACGATGATTGAAGTCCCGCGGGCCGCCCTGACCGCCGACGAAGTCGCCAAAGAGGCGGAATTCTTCAGCTTCGGGACAAACGACCTGACGCAGATGACGATGGGCTTCTCGCGCGACGACGCCGGCAAGTTCCTCGGCGAATATGTCAACAAGGGTATTTACGCCTCCGACCCGTTCCAGCAGCTCGACCAGACCGGCGTCGGAAAACTCGTCGAGATGGGGACAAAGCTCGGCCGGAAGACCCGAAAGAAACTCAAGGTCGGCATCTGCGGCGAGCACGGCGGGGAGCCCAGCAGTATCGACTTCTGTCACCGTGTCGGTATGAACTACGTCTCCTGCTCACCGTTCAGAGTACCAATCGCAAGATTAGCAGCAGCACAGGCGGCGGTGAAAAGATAGCGAATAGGGATTAGGGTTTAGGGTATAGTGTGAAGCGTTTTTTAAGACGCTTCACTTTTTTATGCGCTTCATGTCATTGCGAGGAGGCCGAAGGCCGACGCGGCAATCTCGCTTTTATCTCGACCGAGGCGAAGACGAGTGGAGAGATCTGGCCATGAATAAGCAAATTAACTTTAAATTGCTATTTTTACAACGTCTGATGGGATAGAAAAAATATCCCCTAAAAATAATCAACATTTCCACCTCCACAACCGTCTATAAATTGTAGGGTGGGCTTTTCCCGCTCCTGCTCGACCTGCACCTCAATGAGTAGCCCGCCGAATTTACCAAAAAATTCGTAGTTACCACAAGGGAAAATAAAATGCAAATGAGATTGTATCCGGATCCGAAACACTTAAAGATTCGTGAATTTTTCGTAGATTTCTTAGGAAGCCTAGTCCCTGGTTTTATTTTTACTTTTTTAGCAGTTGTATCTTTAGGTTGGCCTCTGTGTGGGCTCTGCAACAATTTGATTCAATCTCCGTTTGGGACGAGTGAACAAACTGCGACATACAATCAAGCTATCGAAAGTTTTGCAAAAACCTTCCGATTTGAAGTTATTTTTTTTGGAATAACACTTTCATATGTTGTTGGTCATTTCTTCTTTCGTAGAACTCCAAAAATACCTGACGTACTTAGTGTATGGCGCACCAAAAAAGAACTTAAAAAAGATGTGCCAGCAGTACTTTTAGAATTTGATATCAATGAGAAGAGAAGTGTTATATCAAGGATAGAGGAAGGTCTTGAATTATTTTTCGGACTGGTCCCAAGAGTAGTGAAGAAATTAGAAGAAGAAAAAAAATGGACGTGCAATTCCCTTATATCTGTATTTGGGAGTATCTTAATCATCGAGGTTTGGATAATTTGGCAAAGATGATTCCGTGGAAAGGAAAGGACGAGAAAACGCACTCTCGAAGGACAAAAGCTTTCATTAATCTTATAAAAATCAGGTTAGAATTCGACTTCCCTGAAAAGTGTGGTAACATTACTCGAAATGAGGCACACATTCGATTAATGTCATCAATGTGGTATATGTCTTGCTATCTGCAGCGTATAGAAATCTTAAGTTTTTTACTTAGCATAGGTGCCCTTGTTGTCGGTGGTATATGTTATCTACCATGGATAGAAGTATGTGCATATTGTTGGTCTCCTTTGATCTGTTCAACATTTATCATTATAGGTATGTGGCTTATGCGCTTGATAATAGAGAAATTCCTTCATTACCAAAGAGTGCGTGAGATAGTATATGTTCTTGAGACCGCCTATTACGCGGGTAAGTATGGTAGCTTTTCTCAAGAAAATGGTAAGAAATTTCCGTTTCCAGAAATCACAGAAGACTTGTAAAATAACATATTCACTAGTGGTAATCTCAGCTTTGTAAGTTTATCAAACTATCGCAGATTAGAACAAGTACAAAATCCGGTCATGAATTACCGGGCTAAGTATGAAATACTGATGATCTGATGGCCATGGACTTAGAGCAGCTTTTTATAAACATCTTTTCGATGGGCGATACGTAGAACTAAAATTAAAAGCTTCTTCTCTCGAATCGTATAAACGATTCGATAATCGCCTACTCGTATTCGATATAACGCATCGAGCCCGGACAGTTTCTTGGCCTGCCGGGGACGAGGGTCTTTCTGGAGTTTTCGCAGGGCCGAGATCAACTGAATCTGAATCTTTCTGGACTGTTTACGGATAAACTTTTCAGGCTCTCTCTTTAATTCTATTTCATACATCGCTGTCCTTTAGGATTACAAGCCCAAATCCTTTTCAAGCTCGTCGAGAGAAATGGAGTAGCGATCTTTGAGAGCCTTTTTAGCTGCTTTGAGGTCCCTTTTATCTTCCAAAGCTTCCAGAAGTGCGGCATCTTCTTCTGAAACCAGCACAAAAGCAGTTTCGCCGTTGCGCTCGACCCTGATACGTTCGCCTTTAAAAGCAACCATATCTGCAAGTTTGCGGATTTTAGTCCTTAAGTCGGTAATTGTTATCGAAAGCATTTTAATACCTGTAATATTAACATAATATACACTATATACATTATATTCATAATATAACATCGTATTCGACAAAAAGCAAGAGAAACTTCAAATAATTGGATAAATTTGTGAATCATCCAATTCGCTTGCCTCAGGCATCCCTAAGGGGAATCCGCTTTTTTTCCCTTCGTGAAGTTCAAGGAAGCGAATTTACGATGGTATTTCTTAGCTGCTTTGTCGTAGGCTTTTGCGGCGGCGGTTTCGTCGGTGAAATAGCCGAGATGGTAGGTTTTATTATCGCAGGTAATTTGGGCTGCCCATTTTTTGATCCGTTTGTTCCGGTGGACGCCTTTGTATTTTGATGTTTTGCGCCCGTTGCGGCCGTAGTTGAGAGAGCGACCTTTTATATTGCGGCAGTTCTCGGCGAACGTACAAACGCGCAGATTTTCTTTTCGATTGTTCAGGCCGTTATGGTCGATGTGGTCGACGACCAGATGGTCCGGGGCGTTCATGATTTCACGGTGCATTTTGATACTTTTGCCGTTTTCTTTTCGAACGGCGTAGCAATTCTTATCCGTACCTTCGGCGAACCATGTATATTGGCTCAGCCGCGGGTAGTCTTCGGCGTCGACGATGGCGAACTTTCCGCGGGTCAGAGGAATCCGTCGCGGCGCACGGCTTTTGGCGCCGGCGGCTCGTGAAGGATAGAAGCTGGCACACCTGCCGCGAAGAGGGCGGATATTCCATTTGCCTTCGGAGCCTTTTTTCTGCCGGCATATAAGGGTGGTTTGGCCGGTGCCGGTGGCAAAGGTCGAAAAACAGCAGTTATCACATCTGGGCTTTGTTGCCCTGCTTTCTTTTTTGCGGGCCATAAGATTTGCCCCCCCGCGAGCAAAATGAATTGTTTCATAACTCCATTTTGTGGGGGTATTATACCATAAAAGGCGGCATTTTTCCAGCAAATTTTCGCCGGCCGGATTTGATAATTCGGGCGAAGGCATTGACTCAAGCCGACGGAGCTGATACAATGCCCTCCGGTGGGTAGAAAATTGTGGTGAAAGTAGCTCAGTTGGTTAGAGCACCAGATTGTGGATCTGGGGGTCGGGGGTTCGAGTCCCCTCTTTCACCCTTTCTAAGAATATGGCTGTCAATATTTCGGCAGTTCAGTCACAGCAATAGTCTTTGCCTTGACGGTGAAAGGCACGTCAATCACTACTCTGGTTGCGGAATCGTAATGTCAATTTCGTTCACCTGCCCCAGGACCGAGAGCGGCTGATCAAAATCCTCGGGTCGACCGACAGCCATGATCTGCATTTTATCATGCTGCAGATGCTTGCGGGCAACTCGTAAGATATCCGCCTTGGCGACCTTTTCGACCTCGGCCTTGGTCTTCTGGAGGAAATCCGCCGGATAACCGAAGTATTCATACGTCATCAGACGCCGAATTATCTGCCCTTTCGAAGCGAAATTGAATACAAAAGAATTCAGGTAGGCTTCCTTTGCCAGGGCCAACTCTTCATCGGTCACTTCAGACTCTGTGATCTTTCTGACCTCATCCGTCATCGCCTTGATGGCCAGTACGGTGGATTCGGATTTGGTCTGACATCCAACATAAAAAGCCCCATGATGGTCATAGTCAGCGGCGTAAAATCCAAAAACCGAATAGGTCAGTCCCATGCGAGAACGAACGTTCTTAAAGAGTCGGCTTGTGAAGCCACCACCGAGAATCTCATTCATTACCACCAGTGCAAAATAGTCAGGATCATTCATCATTCCGCCTATGTGACCCATTACAATGCAGCTTTGGTGAACATCTTCTTTTTGGATAACATTTACTGTCGGCCGAAATTCATATTCCACCTGCGGCATGGGCGCCGGCTCCATGTCGGTCTTCTCCCAGCCCTCGAATGCTTCTTCAACTTTTTTGACCATTTCCTTCATGTCGAAATCGCCCCAGATGGCCAGCATCATGTTGTTGGGATGATAGTACTTCTTGTGAAAAGCCACTAAATCATCACGGGTTATGTTGTCGATGGTGGCGTACTCCGTATGCCGGGCATAGGCGTTATCAGGGCCATAAATGAGCTTTCGATACTCCCGAAAGGCGATTGAGCGTATATTATCATTACGCCTGGCAATGGAGCTGCGGTGCCGTATTTTTGCCAGTTCAATCTTGTCTTCATTAAACACCGGATTGATCAATACATCAGCCAGAATCGCCAGAGCCGTGTCGATATCCTCCTTCAGCACCGACATAGAGGCACTGCCGGCGTTCAGACCAATATTGGTTCCGACCGAGGCGGCTATTTGCTCAAGCTCTTCATCTATTTCGTCCCCGGTCCTGCTGGTTGTTCCGCCTGTTCGCATCACTGTCCCGGTAATCGACGCCAATCCGACCTTGTCTGCCGGCTCGTAAACCGAACCGGTCCGAATCCTCGCCGATGCGTTAATCAGCGGCAGCTCATGGTCTTCCAGCAAAAACAATTGCATCCCGTTGGCCAAAGTCACCCGTTCAACCTCAGGGATCTTGATGTCACCCAACTTCGGATACTCCAGCTCTTTGTAATATCTTACAGATTGTTGGGTACAACTCGCTCCTGCAAAGAACAATGCAAAAGCAAAAAATATAAAAGCTTTCATTATTTCAATTCTATTATGCCTCATTTTAATGCTCCTGCTAAAAATCAGTTTTCGGTTTGTACTGTTTCAATAACTCCCACTGTGCGATTTTTGCGCGTGAAATAATCCCCGGCGACGCGTTGAATATCTTCCGCGGTGACCTGCTCGATCTTATCCGGTTCTCTGAACAGATTCCGCCAGTCGCCGGTTACGACCTCGTAGAAAGTCAGTTCGGCGGCCAGGCCCGAGTTGGAATCCAACTGCCTGATCAAATCGGCGCGAACACGTGTTTTTGCCTTTGCCAGCTCTTCCGGAGAGACCGGCTCGGTTTTGAGTTTCTCTACCTCGGCATAAACCGCTTCTTCACACTCCTGATTCGTATGGCCTTTAGCCGGTACCACTGAAAAATAAAACAAAGCAGGATATTTGTTCCAACTGGGTCCGGCATAGGCAGAGACGGCGATCTTTTTGTCCCTGATCAGAGACTTATAGAGCCACGAGGTACGACCACGACCTACAATCTGGGCAATTGCCTGAAATATGGCATTGTCAGGATGATTTACATTTGTCTGGTGATAGCCGATGATAATCCTCGGCTGTGAAGGGTCTTCAACAGTCACCCGACGTTCTCCACGTTGCGGCGGCTCCTCTGTCTCAACCGGCTCGGGCTTCTGCCCACCGGGAATACCGGCAAAATATTTTTCTGCCAATCTCTTTATCTCCTGCGGATTCACATCGCCAACGACCGCAATTGTCAGATTGCTCGGGCTGTAGTATTTCTTGAAAAAGGTTTCGGCCTCACCGCGTGTCAGGGTCTGAATGTCGCTCATATGACCGATGACGGATACGCCGTATGGATGGGCCAGATATGCAATGGCCCCGAATTCTTCATACAGACGCCCACCTGGATTATTCTCCATCATCCGTCGCTCTTCCATGACCACATTTCTTTCTTTGTAGAATTCCCGCAGCACCGGGTTGGCGAACCGGTCCGATTCCAGCGACATCCATAGCTCTACTTTATTAGAGGGCAGACTAACAACATAGCAGGTATAATCCTGACTCGTATAGGCGTTGAATCCGGATGCACCTTCGCGAGAAAGCACCTCTTCATATTCGTCAAGGACGATATATTTATGTGCTTCCTGTTGTGCTTGTTCGAATTGCTTCTGCAACTCCTCCAGCCGGGATTTATCAGCCTGGTCGCCTTTTCTCCGCTCGGCCTTTATGGCTAAAAACGCTTCGTCCGTCTTGGCCATAGCTCTGGCTTCCGCCTCATAGTCTTCCGTGCCTATAGTCTTCGTTCCCTTGAATGCCATGTGTTCAAACAGATGGGCCAAGCCGGTAATTCCCTTAACCTCATCAACCGAACCAACATCGGCGTAGGTATGGAATGAAACAACCGGTGCTTCATGACGCTCGAGGACAAGAAATTTTAGCCCGTTGCTCAGTGTGAATTCTGTCATCCGCTTTTCGAATTCCGCCAAATCCTGAGCCTGAGCCGATCTGGACGCCACTGATGCCATCGCAAAAAGCAATAACGCCACACTAATTACAGCGACCCTTAGTTTTTGTAATGCATGCTTCATAATTAATACTCCTATTTTCAATTCATACTTCTTATTTTCCACATGAAACACAGGAGAAAACAAGTAATCCTTCAGAAAATATTACCAATAACACACCTTGGAATAGATGCCAATCATTTTCCGAAAAGTTGAAGAAATTTTTATTTTTATAAAACTCCATTTTTACCCGTTGATAGTCTCATAAGCATCTATAGAACAAAGACATATAGACTTAGCAGCATCTTAAGACGATACAGAACCACAGCGGTACTTAACTCATACTATATTTGTCTGGATAGGTATGAAACAAGTAATTTTAAAGTGGTCTCAAAAACGTATAACTGAGTAAGCGCAAGGTCACACGCGAAAAGACAATACTCAATTGTTCTCGGGAGTGTCGAGAGGCAATTTTCGTCCCTGCCCGCGGCAGCTCTCGCAATCGCATGCCCCCACCTGTCTTAAATGTGACGAACCGGCAAGCTTCTTGGTTTCGATTACCTTCGCTCCTTTAGTCTCCATCTTCCGAAGCGCCAGCTTTGCCTCGCTTTTATTATGTGAACCAGTCGCATCAATAATAACAGTCACTTTCTTGCCCCGCTGGAGTAGCCCAAGTGCTGTTGCCCTGACAGCACCTTCGAGGCTTGTCCCGACAAGAATGAACTCATTAGCACGCACTTCGCTTAATAATCTGTCAATTCGGGGCTCATCAAACGGATCAATACAACGCTTGTACAGGATGACCTGCCTGTATCGCCGTAATATGTCCCTCGGCAAATCCGTATTGCCATCTGCGGCAAGACATATCCTGTTCTTGAGAAGTGTGTAATGTATTTTCTTTTGCCCTTCTGACCCGTCTATACAGTAAGTGGGCATTCCGTTGCCGTTATTATTCGAATAAACCTCCGCCGTCGAGATGATAGGAACACTATGGATCCTCGCCCAGGCCATCACTCTGCGGATATTTGCGAGAACTCTTCGGTGGTTTCTGATACATGCCTTGCCACTAACCAGGAGAAAATCTTTTTGAGTATCGATGTCGATGAGGATCTGCTTACGCCGTGTTCTTATCAATTGTAGAATCATTTTTCAGATTTCCTTACCTACGCATCTGCGATTCCGTCCTATAAAGAATACGCATCAGCGTGCAATCAAGTTCACGCCATCTTATCGAACACCCTCCATCGATACTTTAATCGCGGTCAAATCGTAAAAAATAAAATCGGACTTCATAATAAAGGATATTGTTTTGTATAATAGGACTTTTAAATCCTTATATTATTTAAGTGTTTGATGTTGCGAGCCTGGTTAGTCTCATGGCACGAATATTAAAGGACTATTCTTCCGTATCTTTTAAAGAGGAAGATTTGGACGGCAAAATCGATTTTGTCCGACTTTTCGGACGTTCAGGTCCCGTCCACATCGAAATCGGCACCGGCAAAGGGACATTCCTGCTCAACCAGGCCAGGACCGAACCCGATGGCAATTTCCTCGGCATCGAGTGGGCCCGTAAGTATTACCGTCACGCTGTTGACCGTATCGGGCGATGGGGCGTGACGAACGTGCGTATCATTCGTACGGACGCCGCTGCTTTTATAGCGGACTTTGTTCCCGATAATTCCGTGGATTTTTTACATATTTATTTCCCCGATCCGTGGCCGAAAAAACGCCATCACAAAAGGCGTTTCCTATGCCCTGCCAATCTGGAGCATCTGATTCGCTGTCTAACAATGGGGGGACAGATACGCATTGCCACCGACCACGCCGATTATTTTGAACAAATCAGGACAGTCGTGGCTGCACGCAGTGACATATTGGAGGAAATTGATTTTCTCCCCACCGCCGGCGCCCAGACCGGCGAATGGGTCGGCACAAATTTCGAGCGTAAATACCTAAAGGACAACAGACCTATCAACACCCTCGCCGAAAAGAAAAAATGATATATATTTTCAACTTCCTTGTGAAATAAGATGATTGACAGATTCTCTGAAACTCTCAGCTACTGTCACGCATTTTTGGCAGGTTTGTATGTCCGGCTCAAAATCAGGTAAAATACCGCCGAGGGGATACTTCGAGGGTATGTATATCGAGTCGAGCAAATCTCGTTCGTCTTCGTTAATATCCACTTTATGACCATGTTCTGTGAGAATCATGACCAGCTCGTTGATACTGTGAGTCTTTTTTATCTTAATCCCGTATTCGATCAATACAGCCTTGAGCATCTTTTCAACTGCCTGCTGTACATTTTGCAGGCATGGTTTGAAAAGCTCATTTTCCAAAAGCAATTTAGCCGATAGTAAATTCTCATCGGCGTATTCAAGCCACTTTTCAGTCTGATCTTTCATAGATAACCTCTCCGCTGTTAATTTCATCCATAAAAAACCCGTCCTTTACGCCTGCTTTCAACGGAATGATATCTACTGGAATAATCCGGGCAAGCTCCCGTATTTTCTTTCTATATTTCATCGCAAGTGGAAGATACTTATCATCGCTATCCTGAAATACGGCAATATCCAAGTCATGCGGTTTGTCTGAATTTACAAATGAGCCGAAAATAACAATCCGGCAGATTTCACTTTCGGCACTGAGCGAATCAATCAACTGTCGCTTTAATAATTGTTTTTGCTTCTCTGTAAACATATCAAATAATAATAAGCCTTAACAACTGATATTCATGCACGTTTCAATAACTATTATTACCTTATTTTCACATATCTTCAAGAACAATAAATTTGCCTTATAATACCAATTGTATATAGTAATTGCGCTTGTATGTGTCATTTCTGCCTATGGCACACCCAGGGCGGAGCGCAGCAAAGCGAACTGGAGAAATCTGTTTTGAATAGATTTCTCTACTTCGGGCCACTTTGTGGCCCTCCGGTCGAAATGACAAAGGCGCAAATTTTAATCACGATTGGTATAACTTATTCTTCAATCACCTCGATAGCCAGTTAATCAATAATCCTCCGAGTATAGAAAACCTGGATCGTTATCGAACACAAGGTTAAGAGAAGCTATAAATCTAACGGCCATAACAAATATAATTAAGGTAAGAAGATGCCATATAACATAGTAGCTCACACCTAAGGCAATTTGCGGCAATGTTGAAAGTTCCCTGTCTTTTGTTAGTAACAACCAAACAAAAGGAGCTATGATCTGAATACCATACATTACTAACAATCCCCTTGCATGAAAAAGCTTGCACTTCCTTAAAAATTTGAAACTTTCAAAAACTCCACAATCCAAAACGATTACCAACGCAGGGATGAACAAATATGGTCTAATTATAATCAGATGTGCGATAGACCAACATAATCTGGCAATTATAGGTTCAACCTCCTTCAAGCTGCCTTCTATTGATAGAGCTATTTTCAAGACCCAGAATATTGCTTGAACGAGAATAACTAAAACTATTGTGTATAAAAGGCCAAGCCCAAAGAACCGCAGGAAAAAACGCATACCTTTTTGAAGCAAAATCGTAGGCGACTGTCGCTTATCACTTTCAAGGAAAACCGATCGCAAAAAACCTAAATAAATCAAAATTTCAATTAATAACAGCCCAAGACAGGCTAAACCCATCCACGAACGATAAAGCGGATAAGCCTTTGATATTCCAGCCAATAAGCTGGCCAAGAAGGAAATGCCAATAATAAGAGAAACCTCCAACCAACGAGCTATAAGGATATCTATCGTCTCTTTTATTTCGTACATAGATTATTTTAAACAAGTGAGTTTTTTTATTTATCTTGATAGTTGGAAGTTTTCTTCGCCGAGAAGTTGTTTCATCTTTCGGCAGAAATCCACGTCCGGATTGACGCTTAGTGTCTTATCGGCGGCGGCATAAATTCTGCCTTTTTCGGTCTTCACGGAAACAAAAACCGGACTTTTTCCCTTGTGATGCTGACAGATGCTCTTTATCATTGTCACCTTCTCCCTGGTGACATCTTTGGCATCCAGCTTGAGCCTGACTCTGGCAGCTAATTTCTCCCGAACTTCATCAAGGGCAATTAATTCCCCGGCAATAATATTCGGAGCCTCTCGTCTGTAATCGGCTTTGCCTTTGACGAACACAACAGCATCCGGGGCCAATTTGTCACCGTATCGGTTCAGCACCTCCGGGAACATAACAACTTCGACCTGTCCCTGCAGGTCTTCGAGGATAAAGACGGCCATTTTCGAGCCGGCGTTGCGTCCCGATTTTGTGATATTAAATCTGATCTTGTTTACCATCCCCCCGATGACAATTTGTTTTTCGCCGTTGGCCTGGTTCAGTTCCGACGTGTTTCTGGTCGAATAGATGTTAATTGTCTCGGCATGATGACTCAATGGATTGCTGGTGACATAAAAGCCCAGGACCTCCTTCTCGTAAGCCAGCATCTGCGGCTCGGGCCAGGGCGCAACACTCGGCAGGTGCTGATGGTCTCTGGAATAATCATTTCCGCCTGTCATTTGGCCGAAGAAATTCATCTGGCCGGCCTGCTTGTCGACCTGTAAGCCCGCCCCGTTTTCCATGGCCCTTTCAAGACCAGCCTTCATCTGTGCCCGGTTTCCGCCGAGATTGTCGAAGGCACCGGCTTTAATCAGCGCTTCGAGCACCTGCTTATTGGCGGCCCTCAAGTCCACGTTTTCACAGAAATGGAACAGGCTCTGGAATCTGCCGACCTGTTGACGAGCGGCAATAATTTGCTCGACCGCTTTTTCGCCGACTCCTTTGACGGCGGCCAGGCCGAAACGGATGACACCTTTCTTTTCGCGGCCGTCTTCGGCCTGTTCATAAAGGGGTGTAAAATCAACGCCGCTTTTATTGATATCGGGCGGCATAACCTCGATTCCCATCTGGCTGCATTCATTGATATAATCGACGACCTTATCGGTGTTGTCCATTTCGAACGTCAACAGGGCCGCCATAAACTCGACCGGCCAATGTGTTTTCATATACGCCGTCTGATAGGCAATAAAAGCGTAACGGGTCGAGTGACTTTTATTAAAGCCGTAACCGGCGAACCGCTCGATCAGCTCGAAAATCTGCTCGGCCTGCGTGGTTTTCAAGCCTTTGTCCACACAACCGGCGGTAAAACGTTCCTTCTCCTTGGCGATGGTCTTGGCTTTCTTCTTGCTGATGGCCTTGATCAGGGTGTAGGCCTCCCGCAGGGGGATGTCACCGAGGCGGTTGCAGATTCGCATGACCTGTTCCTGGTAGGTCATAATGCCGTAGGTTTCCTCGAGGACCTCCGTCATAATCGGATGCGGCAGGTTCCACCTGGCCCCGTGCTTTCGGTCGATATAATCGGGAATCAGAATCATCGGCCCCGGACGGTAAAGCGCATTGGCGGCAATCAGATCCTCGATCCGGTCCGGCTTCATTTTCATCAGCAGGTTCTGCATCCCGCCGGACTCAAACTGAAAAATGCCTTTTGTCGCTCCGCCGGCGAATAGCTCGAACACCTTCCGATCGGTCAGGTCCACTTTTTCCAGGTCGATTTTTTTGCCGTGAATCTCTTCGACAAGCCGGCAGGCCCTCTCCAGAACGCTGAGCGTCTTGAGACCCAGAAAGTCCATCTTCAACAAGCCGACTTTTTCCACGGTCGGGCCGTCGAACTGCGTGACAACATCCTCCGAGCCGGAGGCCTGATACAACGGCACAAAATTCGTCAGCGGCTTGTCGGCAATGACGACTCCGGCGGCATGGACCGAGGCGTGACGCGCCAGGCCTTCGAGTTTTTTGCCGATGTCAATCACCTTCCGGGTCAGTGCATCCTGATCACAGGCCTGCTTCAGCTCGGGTTCGGATTTCAGCGCTTTTTCGAGAGTCATATCCAGCGAGAACGGCACGAGCTTGGCCAGCCGGTCGGCCTCGATCAGCGGCACGCCGAGCACCCGGCAGACGTCACGAATCACCGCCCGCGCTTTCATGGTCCCGAACGTGATGATCTGGGCGACGTGCCCGTATTTTTGCCGGACATAGTCGATGATTTCGCCGCGATGCGCCTGGCAGATATCGATATCGATATCCGGCATCTCGTTCCGATGCGGATCCATAAACCGCTCGAACAGCAAATCGTATCGAATCGGATCGACGTCACACAGGCCGAGACAATACCCGACGAGCGTCCCCACGCCGCTGCCGCGGGCGCCGATGGCGATATTATTTTCATGGGCGAATTTACAGAAATCCCAGACAATCAGAAAATAGCTCGCGAAGCCCTTCGACTCGATGACCTTGAGTTCCCGGTTGAGCCGTTCCTTAACGTCATCGGTGAGATCGCCGTACCGCTTTTTGGCCCCTGCGTAACAAAGTTCGGTCAGGTAATCTTCCGGAGTTTTTTCATCCGGCGGCTCGAACCGCGGCGCGTGACGTGTTTTCAAATCGAGTTCCACGTTGCAGCGTTCGGCGACGGCCTGTGTATTGTCACAGGCCCCGTTCGCTCCGGCGAAAAGCTGCCGCATCTCGTTCGGGCTCTTCAAATACACATCCGAGGGATAAATCATCCTGTCGGGATCGTCGGCCCTTTTGCCGGTGCTGATCGCACAGAGGCAGTTATGGGCTTCGTGGTCTTCCTCCTCCAAAAAATGCACGTCATTCGTCGCCACCAGGCCGAGTCCCATCTTCTCCGCCAGGTCGATCAAGCCGCTGCGAACATTTAATTCATCCGGCTCATGATGCTGGATTTCGAGGAAATATCTTTCGGGGCCGAAAATCTTCAGATAACTTTCCGCCGCGGCGCGGGCTCCTTTTTCATCCCCTTTGGCAAGTGACGCCGCGACCTCGCCTTTTAGACAGGCGGACGTACAGATCAGCCCTTCGCTGTGTTCGGCTAAAATCTCCTTATCGATCCGCGGACGGTAATAGAATCCCTCGGTAAATCCGGCACTGGCCAGCTTCAAAAGATTCTGATAGCCGACAATGTTTTCCGCCAATAATATCAGATGATACGCCGCGTCGGAGATACTGGTTTTTGTCCGGTCGAACCGGCTGCCCGGAGCGATATACGCCTCGATGCCGAGCAGCGGCTTGATGTGGGCGGCGACCGCCTTGGTATAGAACTCAATGGCACCGAACATATTGCCGTGATCCGTCACAGCCACCGAATCCATCTCCAGCTTCTTGCATCGCCGCAGTAACTTATCAAATGCAATCGCGCCATCGAGCAGCGAGTATTGACTGTGCAAATGAAGATGTGTAAATCCTTTATTCGACATTACTTGTACCATCCTTCATCAGTGTTACGCTTACAAAAGAATAATATTCTCATCCGTTGCCGTTGTCAATTGAAATTACAAAATGCCTTCTACAAAAAGGGAATATGACATTTCATACAAGAAGATCGTTTCAAGCATAGGCCTTTGTGGGTTTAAGCCGAGGAATGACGGTAAACTCGGCGAAAAAATCCTCACGCTCTCGAAGAAGATGTGGTATTCTACTCAAAATGTCCGGCGCCATTTTGAAAGTGTAAAAGTCAAAGTTTAAAATGCAAAATTGTGGAATCCCGACTCTGCCGGGATAGCTATTTTATGAAATTCTCGAAGCAAAAATTCTTTTCCCTGCATCGTTCCACGAAAACCGTGACCGTGCAGACGAACATTCCGGTGCTGGCTCTATTGGCGGCGAATATGATTCCACTGGTTGGCGTTTTGTTCCTGGACTGGAGCGCCTTTTATATCGTATTGCTTTACTGGGCGGAGAATTTAGCCGTCGGCTTCTACAACGTCCTGAAGATGGCATTCGCCAAAGTCAAGCATCCAATCGAGCACTCAGGCAAACTGTTTCTGATCCCTTTCTTTATCGTCCACTACGGCGGTTTCACTGCCGTCCACGGCTTTTTCGTCCTGGCAATATTCAGCAAGGGTGAGCAGCAGGGTCCACCGATGGGCGGTGAAAGCTGGCCATGCTTTCTGATCTTCGTGCAAATGCTCTTCAACATCGTCCGTCATATCATGCTGACCATACCGCCGGCGGTAAGGCTGGCGGTGCTTTCGCTCTTTGCCAGTCACGGCGTCTCGTTCGTCTATAACTATCTGATCAAAGGCGAATACACCCGTACTAATCCCAGCAAATTAATGGGCCAGCCTTACGTCCGAGTCGTCGTTATGCACATTACCATCTTAGGCGGCGGTTTTCTCACGATGGCTCTCGGCTCACCCGCCGCTTTGCTGCTGATCCTGATCGTTCTCAAAACTGCTATCGACGTCAAGTTCCACCTCCGCGAGCACAAAAAAGCCGCAACAAAACAAAAATCAGCGCGTAGCGCGTAGGATGGGCAATCCTTTCGGCTTCGCTCAGGCCAAGCTTGTTTGCCCATGCGGAAAATTGATTCCCCCAAAAACCGTTGACCGGTAGCACGGAATTGTTAAAATGCAATAACGAGATTGCACTTACCGTCAGTATTGAGGGACAAATGCCATGAACCGCAGGCAAATATTAGTCCTGGTCGTGGGGATCCTTTTCCTCGTGGAGTTATACTTAGCCACTAAGAACATCCTTTTGAGCAAAGGGCAACTGATCGCTTGCGCCGGAATTATCATAGCAATCATCGGTGGAATGATGTACTGGCTAAGGGACAGAGAAAAAGCTCCTCCGGACGACCAGGAAACAAACAGGCCTCTTGATGAGGATGGATGAAAAAAGGCCTGGTTTGGATTAGACATAGAAAACCATTGCAGCGATTCGTAATTTTCATATAATCCATTTTTCAAAAAACTTGAATAATACGGAAAGAAAACAAAGATGATAGAAACAGACATATCCAGGGCGATAATCGCCGAATATAACAAAAAGCTGGCCGAGCATCTTGAAAACGACGTGGTCATCGTCGGGGCTGGGCCGGCCGGTCTGACCGCAGGTTACTACCTGGCCCAGGCTGGGATAAAGACCGCCCTGATCGAAAGGAAGCTCTCGATAGGCGGCGGGATCTGGGGCGGAGCGGCGGGATTCAACGTCATTGTCACCCAAGACGATGATATCCCGAAGGAATTTTCAATCACCTCTAAAAAACAAAAGGGCCTGTACATCTACGATTCGATCGAATTCGCCAGCGCCCTGGCCTACCAGGCAAAAAAGGCCGGGCTGGAAATCTTCAACCTGACCGAGGCCGAAGACGTCATTATCAAGACCGACGCCGTCGAAGGCGTAGTGGTCAATCATTCGGCCATTACCATCGCCGGGCTGCACGTCGATCCGTTCTGTATCGGATCGAAATATGTGATCGATTCGACAGGCCATCCGGCGGAAGTCGTTCACATGCTGCGCAAGAGAAAACCGGAACTGTTTCCCGAAGGAATCCAGGAAGGTTTCATGGACGTGGAAAAAGCCGAGGCCGGCGTCGTGGACAAGACCGGCGAAATCTTTCCGGGTCTGTATATCGCCGGGATGGCGGTTTGTGCCGTGTACGGACTTCCAAGGATGGGGCCGATTTTCGGCGGAATGCTCAAATCCGGAAAAAAAGTCGCCGGGATGATGATCAAAAAGATCCAAGCCTGAAAACTGGCGAGCGGCTTATGCTTTGCCCATTGCTTGCTTCCAGGGGCTTCGCCGCGTTGCCCGCAGACCGGAATAGACCGTTACGGCAATCATAATCGCGAATGTCACCGTCGCGAACCAATTTCCCCACGCTGCCGTCTGAACGTGTGCCATTTTGATGATCACGGTGCCGATGGCAAAAATTTGCGTAAACATTTTGATTTTGCCGGAGACTGTCGCGGCGAAATTGATACCTCTGGCTTCGGCGATATGCCGCAATGTCGTGACATACGCCTCCCGCGCGATCAGGATCCCGGCCACGGACCAGTGAATGACGGCCAGGGTACCGGGAGCGAATCCGAACAGTGTCGGCTGGCCAATGAGCGCAAAACAAATAAACGCCCCGCAAACCAGCACCTTATCAACCAGCGGATCGATCATTCTGCCGAACTTACTCGTCACACCGAGCCGGCGGGCGGCCATGCCGTCGAAAATATCGGTCAGCCCTGAAACAACAAAGAGAATGAAAGCAACATCGAGAAAACCGGGAAAAGGAATTTCACCATCAGCGTAATACCTCGGCGCGAAAAGAATCATAATTAAAAAAATTATGGTCAGGACAAGACGGCCCAGAGTCAGGATGTTCGGAATCTGTTTTATCATGGCGTCAAGTTTACTTTTATTTTCGATTCAGTTCAATATTAAATCCGCTCCACGATCAGATCATAATCACTTGTGCCGATGACTTTCGTCCGGATGAACTGCCCGGGTCGAGGAGGATGTTTTTTCTGCCGGTCGCCGGTTTTGATCAAACAGAGACTGTCGATGTCCGGCGCCTGGCCGTAGGTGCGCCCTCTCGCCAGAAACTCACTGTCGATCGAATCGACAAGACAGGTCATTTCACTCCCGATTCGGTCTCGATTTTTTGCAAAGGCGATTTTCTGCTGGCAGAGCATCAATTCATCGAGCCGCTGCTGCTTGATGTCATCCGGGACCTGGTTGGGCATCCCGGCGGCGGGTGTTTCAGCCTCGGGATAAAATTTGAAACAGCCCAGAGCATCGAATCGTGCCCATCGGATAAATTTCAGCAGCTCGTCGAAATGCCGGTCTGTTTCGCCGGGAAAACCGACAATCATCGTTGTTCTCAGGATGATCTCCGGCATTGCCGCACGCAGGTCTTCGATCAATCTCCGGAGTTGATCTTTCCTATCCGGCCGGCGCATCGATTTGAGGATATCGTCACTAATGTGCTGAAGCGGCAGATCCAGGTAGTGAACGATTTTTTCACTTTTCGCGATTGTTTCAATCAGCTTCTGATTAATTCCCGTCGGATACGAATACATCAACCGTATCCATACCAGCGACGGCAACTTTTCGAGGTCAGCCACAAGACCGGCCAGGCCATTCTCCATCTTCAAATCGCGGCCGTAAAAGGTCGTGTCCTGTGCAATTACATTCAATTCGACTACGCCGGCGGAAACCAACTCTTCGGCCTCGGCGAGAACGAGCTCCGGGGGCTTGCTCCGGAATCGGCCTCGGATTGCCGGGATCGTGCAAAAACTGCAGCGATGATTGCAGCCCTCGCTGATTCGCAGGTACGCCCAATGGCCCGGAGTGATAAGTAATCTGGTTCGGTCGTCGAGGATCCTGTTACGGCTAAAATCGTCGGATTGGTCAATATGTACAATCGGCTTGTCTGAGGAAAGAACTCTCCGGATGATCTTCGCGATATTGTCTCGCTGGCTAAGGCCAATAACAGCATCAATATCGTTGATTTCATGAAAAACCTCCCGACCGATTCTTTCCGGCAGACAACCTACAACAATCACCTTCCTGACCTTTTGTGCCGGATCGGCTTTACAGTCAACAGCGTATTGTATTGCATCAAGCGATTCGGCTTTTGCAGGGGCAATAAAAGCGCAGGTATTGACGACGACAACATCGGCATTATAGGACTCAGGTGTTATCACAAAGCCCGCCTCGGCAATTTCAGCCAGCATCCTTTCGCTGTCAACAGCGTTTTTTGGACAGCCCAACGCGATAAAACCAACAGTAACCCTATGTTTTTTTCCTACCATACGCCCTAACAATAGCAAAAATCCGTGTTTTCGTCTAAAAGAAAGGCGTAAATTTGCTAATTATTAGTCAATGTCCTTGACGATAAAGGTTTAGGGGCTATAATAATCAGATACTCCGTTTACACTTATAGCAGCCACATTTGAGTACGAATGGGCAGACCGTGTGACGTGGGTTCTCAATAGTGTTAGTGAGATTATGACTGGCAACAGCCAAAAAGTCTGCCACAGCCGACAGCTTACGGGAGTTGTGGCTATTGCATTAGTGTTATGGGCCGGAGGATATATCCAGCTTTCCGCTCAGGTATCCACCGAAGATGAGGCTCAGGAAACTCTTCAAAAATTACAAATTATAGACGTACCCGAGCCAAACGTTCCCATGCCTGAGGTTTATAAAACCCCGCCTGAAACAATCGAGCAGGTCGTCGGAGGCAAACCAGAGTGGAAATTATTCTATTTTTGCAGATACCTTACTTCTGACGAATTAAAACAAATTATCGATGAGCAATTCGCAACGAAGGTTGTCGACCCAAAAGGTAAAGAAATGAAAATATCGAACTACAATGTCAGCAGCAGCCCCGCAACCAACCAGTTGATTGTAAAATGTCCGGCTCGCGAGGATGCTGAAGCAGTACTTGGTACACTGAATCAGGTAGATGTCCCCCCGATTCAGGTTAAAATAGACTGCCTGATTTCCGAGATTTACGCAGACTTCACTTTCGACCGGGAAACCACAATCGCCATTGAAAACTTACTCGGCGAAAATATTACACTGAAGCCGGGCGGCACAGCCTTCGGAGCAGATGTTCAGCAACTCATCGAGGACGATGAGTATCTGGCTGCCTTTCCCGGGGCGTCGCTGAGAGAACTGATTCGCTCAAGAATGGGTCTTAAGATCGGATATTCGGGCACAGCCCACGAATTTACGGCCCTGGTTGATCTGCTTGAGTCAAGAGGTTTTCTGAAAATTCTGATGAACCCGACACTCGAAATCGTCAATGGTAAAAAAGCAATAGTTCAATCAACTCAACACGTGCCACTACAAAAAATAACCAAGACCGTACCTGGTGCCGGTACTACAACCGTTGTCCTAACGGAAACAGAATACGTGGACGTTATTGACTCACTTGAAATCACCCCCCACGTCTTTGCCGACGGTTACATCGGCCTTGAAACCAGCATCGTCCTTGGTGCAAAAAATACTCCTGATGGTGTCAAGCAAGTTCCCATTCTGACTAAAAAGCAAATCGACAGCAAAGAGAACCGCATTCGACATGGAGAGAGCCTCATCATAGGCGGAATAAGAAAGACCGAGAAATTTGGTGTCGCTCGGGGTGTTCCGATACTAAAGGACATACCCTTGATTGGCTTTTTGTTCTCCGGCGAAGATACCGAGCAGCGAGCGGTCGAGACTGTGTTCATATTGACTCCAACCATCTCCACCAACGGCAGACCCAGAGAGAAAATCATGGCCGAGATTCGAAGAAAACACGAAACAACACTCTCTACGAATGACCTTGCGGAGATGATTACAGATCCTTTTGGAATCAATGCTCGCCAACAGGCACAAGAGCAAAAGACGATGGAGGCCGAGCAGACACGTCTTGAGGCGGAGGTAGAAAAGGCAGATGCCCAAATTGCCGTCAGGCAAGCCAACGAGCGAACCGAACAAGCCGAAGAAGAACTCCAACGAACAAAAGACGAAGCAGAGAAGATTAAGGCCGAAGCCCAAGAGAGAGCCGATCAAACCAAAGCCGAGGCCAACGAAAAAAGCAATCCTGAGAAGCCTGCAGCAATTGAAACAAAAAAACCGGAAGAAGAAGCGAAAACCAATAACACCTATACTAAAGCCGAATCTGAAACATAACTGTTCTTAAAAAACAGACAGAACAAATGAAATATCCGGCAAAATCGCGCCGGCGTTATGATATAACGTTCGGTCAGATAATATCCAGGTACTGTAACTAAAACTGAATTCTTTTCTGGAGGAAAAATCTATGGATAATTTTGACAGCGGTAATCTTGGTAATCAAAACCTCAATAATCCGATTCCACTTGATAGTGGCCCCGATACCCCGAGCCCTCTTGGCAATGCGGGCGCCAGTGAAACAGGTGTTTCACATTCTCCCCTGGATTTGGGCAGCAGCAGAGCAGTAGAAATCCCTAAGGTTGATGTACCTAAACAAGTCACAAAAAAGTCTACAGAAAAAGTGCTCTCCACCGAACGAATCGTAGGTGTAAAAACCTTCTTCACAAAGCTGCATCCCGGGGCCCTCAATTTTCTTGATGAGCAAATCACTAAGTGGTTAACAGAAAACCCTGACATTTCAATAAAACTAACAAATGTCGCTGTAGGCGAAATCCAGGCTAAAAAAACCGAGCCTAATATTTTAATTACGGTCTGGTATTAATAAACTATCTCAGAACTGCCGATTCTTGAACCTACGCTTCACTCAGGACAGATACCGTGGATTCTGGTCCCCGGGGATTTTTCTGCCTTCAAATAAAATTAACGCATAAAATGACAGCGCGATCAGAATAAATCCAGCCAAATCCAAAAAAAACTTCATATAAAAATTCTTGACATATTTAGCAATTTACATTATTTTTCTACGTTTGTCCGTTTGTATATGGCATAATGAGCCTGATTATATAAGTTTTTGGAGATTTTTGTGGCTAAAGAGCTAACTCGGAAATTGATTAACGCTGGGGTGCATTTTGGACACGCCGTGAGCCGATGGAACCCCAAAATGGCTCCTTTCATATTCGCAAAACGCGGTACTATTCACATTATCAACGTCAAAAAAACGCTGGAAGGGTTGCTCGTTGCCAAGAAGCTTCTTGCCGAGGTCGTCTCTTCCGGAAAAGACGTAGTCTTTGTAGGCACAAAGCGTCAGGCCCAGAAAGCCGTTGAGGTTATTGCAGAAAAGTGCGGGATGCATTATGTCTCTCAACGTTGGCTTGGTGGTATGCTTACGAATTTTAGAACGATACGATCCCGACTCCAAAGATTAGAGCAGTTGGAAGCTATGGCCGAAGATGGCACTCTGGACAGCGAGAGCAAAAAGCAGGCATCAAGGCTTAAACGTGAGATGCGAAAGATAAAAGCCAACCTTCAGGGTATTCGGAACATGTCTCGTTTACCCGGTGCTGTTGTGGTGATCGATGCAAAAAAAGAATATCTTGCCCTGTGTGAGGCCAAAAAACTTGGGATCGTGACCATAGGAATTCTTGATACCGACTCGGATCCTGACACGGTGGATGTGGCTATTCCTGCCAATGATGATTCTATCAGAGCCGTCGACTTGATCCTTAACGAGTTAGCTGACGCCGTGGCGATTGGCAAAACTATGGTCGCTGCTCGTCAGGAACCGGCACATCGGCCCAGGCGGGTTCGTTCAAAAAGGCAGGTATTGGCACGTGCCGGCGAAAAAAAACCTGAAACTGCGGCCATAGACAAGCAAAGCCAGATGCAGACTTCGGACTCGGTTTCACAAAGTAATCCAGCAGAGCAACAGGATCCCAAATAAACAGGTAAAAAGCTGAAATTAGGCTTTCGTCGGTGCGCCTATCGTTATTTAGCCGGTGGCCTTATCGCCGGTTGGTCTAATACAAATATCAAATTTCAAATAGGGAAATTTCCTTAAACAAAAAAATACGAGAACAGGAGTTTTAAGATGGCGGAAATTTCAGCAGCAATGGTTATGAAACTGCGAAAGATATCCGGACAGGGGATGATGGATTGCAAGAAAGCTCTTCAGGAAGCCAACGGGGATATTAATGAGGCTATGGATATACTTAGAAAAAAAGGTCTTGCAACTTTAGCCAAACGAGCCGAACGGGAGACATCTCAGGGTCTGGTCGTATCCAAAAGCAGCACCGACGGCAGGACTGCAGCAATGGCTACGCTTTGCTGTGAAACCGATTTTGTCGCCAAGAGCGACGACTTCGTGGCTGCGGCACAATCCCTGGCTGAGTTTGCTTTAGCCTGCCCGGCCGATCAGGGTGTAGAGAATGTCCTTGAGACAACGGTTGATGGGAAAAAATACAACGACCTTCTGACCGAAACAGTCAGCAAGACCGGCGAAAAAACTTTGGTAGGAGACTACACAAAATACAAGCTTGATGGCCCGGGCCTGATAAGCACTTATATTCACTTCAACGAAAAAGTCGGCACAATGGTTCAGATTGACACCTCAGACGAATCAACAGCCGCGGCGGATGCATTAAAGCGCACAGCCAGTGACATAGCGATGCATATCACTGCAACCAAGCCCTTGGCCCTGAATAAAGACCAGATAGATACTGAGACGATTGAGCGTGAGAAGGCCATTTTCGCCGAACAGGTCAAAAACAAGCCTGAGAACATTATAGATAAAATAGTCGAAGGCAAATTGAAGAAATTCTACGCCGAGAATTGTCTTCTACAGCAGCCGTTCGTCAAGGACGACAGCAAAACTGTCGAGCAAATCCTCGCCGAAACCGCCAAACAAGCCGGCGGCGAAGCAAAAATAAAAAGATTTGTCCGATTTGAAGTAGGATAAAAGCCGTACCTCGTGAATCATGAAGCGAGATGTGAGATACGCTTGGGTTCCCGTGGAGCGGGATTCCTTCACGAGACACGAACTAATGGCAAAAAGCAAATATAATCGCGTGCTGCTAAAACTTTCGGGCGAAAGTTTTTGTAAGCCCGGCCAGTTCGGGATTGACGGCCCCGCCCTCGCTTCGATTGCCGAGAGGATAGCAGAGTTATGTAAACTTGGGCCGCAGGTCGCAGTTGTGGTCGGAGCCGGTAATTTCCTCCGGGGAGAAAATTTCTCGAGGGTCAGCCAAATACCCAGAAATACCGCCGATTATATGGGGATGCTGGCCACCATTATAAACGCCTGTGCGCTGCAGGAGACACTCGAGAAAATCGGTCAGGAAACAAGGGTCCTCAGTGCAATAGAGGTGCCCGCAATGTGCGAGGGTTTTATCCGCAGACGAGCTATTCGGCACCTTGAACGCGGAAGGGTTGCAATATTAGCCGGTGGAACAGGAAATCCTTTTTTTACCACCGACACCTGTGCGGCTTTAAGAGCTTCGGAACTCGATGTGGACTTGCTCATAAAAGCAACAAAGGTCGAAGGAGTTTACAGCGATGATCCCAAGAAGAATCCGGACGCAAAGCTTTTTGACGAATTATCTTATGACCAGGTACTAACAAAAAACCTTCGCATAATGGATCATTCAGCGATAAGTCTTTGCCGGGACAATAATATTCCGATTATTGTTTTGAATATTTTCGAAAAGGGAAATATAACCAAAGCTCTTTGTGGCCAGCAAGTTGGCACAAGAATAGTAATGCGTACGGAGTGAAGGAAAAGACCAAATCCGATATACGCAATACGAAACGAGGTTGAATATGCCTATAAAAGAAATTGTCTCTGATACCGAATCCAAGATGAAAAAAGCAGCCGAAATTCTGCATGATGAGCTAAAAACAGTTCGCAGCGGCAGAGCTTCGACCGGGCTTGTTGAAAATATAAAGGCCGATTTCTATGGGACACCAACACCATTAAAACAAATGGCGACACTGGCAACGCCACAGGCGGACATGATTGTAATAAAACCCTTCGACCCTGCTTCGATTAAAGATATAGAAAAAGCAATCAAAAGCAGCGACTTGAGCATAGCTCCGATCGTTGACGGCAAAATAATCAGACTCAATATCCCGGCACTGAGCGAGGAAAGAAGAAAGCAACTTGTTAATCAGGCCAAACAGACCGGCGAACAGACAAAAGTCGGTATTCGTAACATTCGGAGAGATGCGATCAAGCACCTCGAAAAGCAGGAGAAAGACAAACTTATCACCGAGGATGACCTCGAAAAAGGCAAGAAACAAGTCGACGATATCACCAAGCAATACACCGACAAGGTAGATGAAATAGTCAAACACAAATCAGATGAGATAATGCTCGATTGATTTATAGGAAACGTCCAAAAGCGTAAGTGCTCACGGTACAGTTAAAGCACTTTATATTCTTGCTCACAAACTCTATTTTGGGGGCCACAGTGATGGATACGGAAAAAAATTCACAAGCCAAGCGGCGAAAAAAAACCGGCAGAAGAATACTTCAAATCGCGTTGGCGCTCACGGTCGTTTTGATTGTATTTGTGTTTCTCGTGGTGCCTGCATTGATTTCCTCCGAGAAAGGCCGGCAGATGATCCTGGCGAGAATCAACAAATCGGTCGACGGCCAAACAGATTTCAGTGACCTATCGATGGGATGGTTCAAAGGCATCAGGATTGCGGATTTGAGTTTCAATGACCATGCGGGGGAAATCTCCGTCAAGGTCAAGCGAATCGCCACAGAGCCTCATTACGGCTCACTTCTGGCAGGCAATCTGTCCTTCGGTCAAACCACTATCGACGAGCCAAGGATCCGGATAAATCTCAAAGACAGACCTTCGGCGGAGACTACCCCTGGAGCGGAATCTAAATCCGTTCCGAAAGAAACGGCAGGAATCGCACTTGTCACCGATATCGTCGTCAACGACGGTAATGTCAAAGTCACCGGCACAAATGCCAAAACGGTCGAACTGGCACAAATAAACACGAATGTCAATTTGAGACCGCCGGGAAAACAGTCAAGCTTCGATCTGAATATGATCGTGGCGGCGAATAACAAAGAATCCAAAGTTCAGGCGGACGGACGAATCACACCTGTCAAGACAAAGTCTAAATCCGGCTGGACCCTCGAAGGTGCCGACGGTGACTTGACGATTGAGGTCGACGAGCTAGACCTTGAATCACTTGAATCGTTTTTTGCTTTGGCCGGCGTCGACATCCAAGCCAAAGGCAATGTTTCAGTGAATTTGAAAAGCCAACTGACGAACGGTCAGATTGAAAATGTCACCGGGATAGTCAAAGGAACAAACCTTGATATTACCGCAGCGGCATTAAAAGGCGATCATCTGAAAAGTAATGTTCTCGACGCCGATGTAAATCTCGCCCGTAAAGGTCAAATGATGAACATCAACAAACTGAATGTCAAAACCGACTGGGCTAATCTTCAGGCCACAGGGTCACTGCCCACAACCATAGAATCAATGGACAGCTTCCTCGCATCCGATTCGAAATATGATTTGAATGGGACGTTCTATTGCAACCTCGCCTCGCTTGCTTCCCAGATGCCTAATACCGTGGGGCTCAAAGAAGGTACGACAATATCATCTGGCATGATAAACGGCACAGTCAAAACTGCGACGCAGGCCGGAAAAAAGCAAATACAGGCTGATGCGGAATTGACGAATTTAAAAGGCCTTGTGGAAGGAAAGGAAATCTCACTTTCCCAGCCAATAAGGGCCGCCGCAAGAGTATCGCCCGACAAGGCCGGAATCAATATTGATAATTTCGACCTCTCGGCCTCGTTTGCGAAAATCAATTGTTCGGGCAACTTGGAATCGCTGAAATATATCGCGCAAACCGATTTGACACGGCTTCAGTCGGAATTGGGACAGTTTATCAATTTAGGGCAATACCAGTTGGCGGGCGGATTCACGAGTCAGGGAAGTGTATCCGTCGCTGAAAAGCAAATTGCCGCGAAAGGATCGGCGGGGATTGAGAATCTTCGACTGAGCTCACAGGAAAAAGGAAGTGTTTCCGAGCCGAAAGCCAATATTGATTTTGCACTTAATTTAGACAGAACAACTAATGATCTTTCGATTGATTCGGTAAACGCCGTAACAAGTTTTGGCATGATAAGCACAAAGCAGGCACTCGTGCCGTTATCAAAAGAATCTTCAAAACCTCTCAATGCAACTATCCTTGCGAGTAATATTGACCTGGCGAAATTAAAACCCTATGCCGTGATCTTCGCCTCTTTACCGCAGGATACACAGTTAGCTGGCATTGCTGAATCCGAAGTGAAAGTCACCTCTGAAAATGACACTTTCCATATAGTAACCGACAAAACAAATGTTCAAAACATCGAGTTCGGTACTCCCGGCAAGAAGCCTTTCAAGCAGCCGAATACCTCAGTAACCGCCGACATTAGCTTAAATCCGATTGACTATACTTATAAAGGAAAACTTACCCTTTTGGCCGGTCAGATTAAAATGATTCTTAATATATCCAAGCAGAACAAGGAAAACCGAAAGTCAGAATTCAAAGGCACTGCGGAGCTGGAATATGACTGGTCGGCTCTGAGCACAATAGCCGGACCGTTCCTGCCCGAGGACCTGGTGCTCCAGGGAACAAGAAAAGACAGGATTAACTTTGCCAGCGAATATCCAACTGACCAGGCTGACCAGCTCCTGTCAAATCTCAGCTCCAACGCCGGACTGGGTTTCGATAAGGCCAGCTACATGGGTTTGAATTTCGGCCCTACGGATGTCAACATCGTGGTTCAAAACGGCCTGTTGAAAATTGCACCATTCTCAACGACTGTCAACGAAGGCCAATTTAATTTCGGCGCCCAGGCGGACTTCAAACAAAAGCCGGCACTTTTTCAAACGGCCGAACCAATGCAGATTATGAAAGATATTAAAATCAATGACCAGACAACTAAAAAGCTTCTTAAGTATCTCAATCCGATTTTTGCCGATGCCGCAAACGTCAACGGCATAGCCAATCTTAGCTGTGAGAGGCTTAGCATACCACTTAGTGACGCCGCAAAAAACAACGCCGAAATTATCGGCACCGTTTCAGTCAGCCAATTACGTCTGCAGGCCTCGGATTTGCTCGGGCAGATTCTTTCATTAGTTGGCGGTGGTGCCAGGGGGACGGTTATCACAATTCATCCTACCAGATTTGTTTTACGGGAAGGCTTCCTCAGATACGACAATATGCAAATGGATGTCGGCGATAATCCGGTCAATTTCAGGGGTGTCATCGGCCTGGATAAGAGTTTGGATATGACGGTGACTTTGCCTTACACAACCGAGGGCAGAACGATAAGGGTCGGCAGCGAAAGTGCGAGAAGAATTACACTGTCTATCACCGGCACGGTCGATAAACCGCAGCTCGATGTTGGCAAACTGCTCGAAAACCAGCTAAAGCAGGAACTTGAGGAGCAGATAATAAAGGGTCTTGAGGATATATTCGGCTGAGTATAATAAAAAAATTACGCAAGTAATGCCCACCCAACTAATAAATAAAAATGAGGAATACAATCATGCTATCGGTTCTATTAACATTATTATTGAATTTCAACTGCAGTTTTTTAGCAAGTTCTTCCAATGAGGCAATTCCAATGCAGCAATGGACCCAACAAGTCGGCGCCAAAAAGATGCCCGACCAAAAGAATGTTTTTAATGTTACTGATTATGGAGCCATAAACGACGGCAAAACTCTCAACACAAAGGCGATTCAGGCCGCCATCGATGCCTGTGCCGCCAAAGAAGGCGGGATCGTAACTTTTGATCCCGGCGAGTATCTTACCGGCTCGATCTTCGTCAAAAAAGGCGTCAATTTACGCATTGATAAAGGTGTGACAATTCTGGGCAGCCAGGACATAACGGATTATCCCGAAATAGATACGCGAGCCGCCGGAATCGAGCTCAAATGGCCGGCGGCCCTGATAAATATCATTGACCAGGAAAATGCCGCGATTACCGGAGATGGTCTTGTCAATGCCCGGGGAAAACCGTTCTGGGATAAATACTGGACGATGCGCAGGCAGGAATACGAGCCAAAGGGACTTCGCTGGATTGTGGATTATGACTGCAAGCGGCCCCGCACGGTTTTAATTCAAAACTGTTCCAATGTCACCGTGCAGGGGATTACCCTTCAACAGGCCGGTTTCTGGACTGTACATATCCTCTATTCCAAATACATCACAGTCAATGGCGTTGTCATACAGAACAACGTCGGCGGCAGCGGACCAAGTACCGACGGGATCGACATCGACTCTTCGACATTTGTCCTTGTCGAGAATTGTGACATCGATTGCAACGACGACAATTTCTGCCTGAAAGCCGGCCGGGTTTGGGACGGTCTGAGGGTAAACCGCCCTACCGAGTACGTTGTGATCCGAAACTGCATCTCCCGTAAGGGCGGCGGCCTGGTCACCTTCGGCAGTGAAACTTCCGGCAGCATAAGACATATACTGGCCCAGAATCTTAAGGCCCAGGGAACCGGCGTCGGTCTTCGATTTAAATCCGCCCGAACAAGAGGCGGAACCGTCGAAGACATCTACTTGCAGGATATCGAAATGGATGGTGTCGGCACGGTAATTGAGGTGTCCATGAACTGGAACCCGAGCTACAGTTATTCATCCCTGCCTGAAGGCTACGACTCCGAAAGCATTCCGCAGCATTGGAAAACCATGCTCCGGCAGGTGGAACCTCCCGAGAAGGGCATTCCCGAATTTAAGGATGTGCATATCTCCCGCGTCAAGGCTGCCGGTGCCAGAAGGGCCATATCGGCTGCCGGGACAAAAGAATCCATTGTGAAAGATTTTCATTTAAGTGACGTTGAAATCGAAGCAAATTCTGCCGGACGGATTTCCTATGCCCGGGGATGGGAATTCGAAAACGTCTCAATCAAGACCGCAGATGACCAGCAACTCAATGTCCAGAACTGCACTGATATGAACCTTCAACGGGATTAAATACGTTACAAAATCATCAATTAAGAAAAACACAATGCAATTCAAAAATGCTGCGAACAAAACACATTGAAAGGAGAATCATGAATGCAAAACAAGATCGCAGGACATTCATAAAGCAAGCCGCTGCAATTGGCTCCGGACTTGTACTGGTCGGCGGCAATGTTTCAGCAAGTGCCCAAGGGCCCGAATCCGACATTTTCGAGGTGATCAAAAAGCGGCGTTCGGTGCGCAAGTTCAAGTCAACGCCGGTGCCAGATGAGCACATCACAAAGATTCTGGAAGCCACACGTTATGCTCCCACACCGCGGAATCGACAGGATTGGAAATTTGTAGTGGTCAAAGACAGAGCCAAAATCGACGAACTCAAGGTCCAATGTATCCAAGCGGCAGGAGAGGACTCAAAGCAGTACTACACAGACTACTTATCCGCACCGGTGTACATTGTAATCCTCGCCGGCGGAAAGACGAAGAGTCCCGAAAACGAACTCCTCTCTGGTGCCGTGGCCGCCGGATATCTCTTCCTGGCCGCACGCGCGTTGGGATATGGTACGGTCTTCTGTAGAAACTCGATACCAGAACAAATCGCCCGCAAGGTCTTCAACATATCCGACGAGTACCAGTGGGTTTGCATTACTCCTGTTGGTGTGCCGGATGAATGGCCCCAGATGCCGCCAAAGAAGGACCTGGAAGAGTTCGTAGTGCATAACCAGTTCACATAGAACGATCAAATAGAAAGGTCAAGTCAAAAGGGCCGAGTTTTTTAACTCGGCCCTGTGTCGAATTAACGAAAGTTTTAACTTCTATTTTGGCAAGGCACTCTCAAGCACAGCCAACACATCAGCATCAACCATCTCGGCGTGCAGGTCACCAAAGATGACTCGATATTCACTTTCCGATACCTTCCATCGCATTAAAACCAAATCAGAGTCCTCCGGTGTAACGATATTTCCGTAGTATGCTGGGTCCTTATTTTCCTGTACAAGCAGCGTATGAAACATTCCAGCTCCCTGTATGGGTAATATGATCTCTGTAAGTTTTTGGATTCTCTCTTCCTGATTAAACCCTTTTGTCTCCTCTTGTAGTCGCTTTGCAGCAGGAGTGCCGCTTCTCACTATTTTGAAAATCTGAGATGGCAATGTCACAGGATTGAGTTCTTCCGGGTAGTTACCGATAAGATCGGCATGAAGTTTTAAGCCCTGGATCGCGGTCTCCTCATTGATGGCCGGCATCTGGATAGGCCCGCCAGCAAGAGTTGTGAAGTCTTCCGGGATGACAGGCTCAAATTCAGCCGCATCTACGGGAACATCCCATTGGAAGTTATAAATTACGCCGTGCATCTGCATCTCGCCCATCTGCATATCCATTTCCGATCTCACCGGCAACCATGTATTCACATCCACCCATATCCTGACATCAACCTGGCCAAACGCTCCGCCCTGGTAGCTTGGATCGGTGGTTTGGAAACCTTCAACCTCAATGCCGTTAATGGTTGAGTTGCCCAGACTCTTGTATTCACATCCCAGGATTTGTTCGACCATTGCACGTGGATCATTATTTTGCTCCTGCGTCCGTTCAACCATCGTAACGTCGAGATCTATCTTAGCGTATTTCTTCTGACCGGGCATTATCATAATCACGGTTTTCTTCTGCGGCAGGATATACATCTCCTGGGACATGCTCTCTCCATTATTGGGATCGAGCATTTCCGTACTTAGTTTCATGCCATGGTCTTGTGACATAAGTGCGGTTGCGTGCATTTCCCGGTCGATACGCTTATCACCAACTATCTGGCCGGACATACTCATACTCATTTCATACATATAGACGCTGACCTGTTCAATACGAGCAAGTACATCCCCTAAGGCAATACTTGATCCGGTACCGGTCCACATGAAATAGCCCGTCAAACACGCGATCATAAGTACCGCGGCAACGGTAAGTTTTACTAATGGACTCTTCATGGTAATTCTCCATATCTCCGGCACAGCCGGAACTTTCTTTGTAAGCTTTTGCTGAGCTATTTGCATATCTTTGAATACTTTTTCATCGGTATCCGGATTGATGCCAAGCTCAGCATCTTTGAAAAATTGTTTTATCTTATCTGCGGAATTCATTTTTCTACTCCTGCCCCTGCGTCTTCCGATGCAAGTCGGTGCACCGGGTCGCTATTAAGCAACGACCGCAGTTTCGCTATAGCATACCGATATCGGCCTTTGACTGTATTAACGGATATTGCCTGTAGCGTCGCGATCCGGCGAAATGTCATATCCATTTCCATGCGAAAGCAAATCACTTCCCGCTGTTCGTACGGCAATTCCCGCATGGCCCGGCTCAGCAGTGTCAGCCGCTCGCTAAGAACCACCCATTGCAAAGGGCTGCGTTCGGGTGACGTGATTAAATCCGCCCCTTCAAGCCCGGTTTCACTATGCCGACTGTTGTCACGCTGGTAGTTTCGAACCCGGTTAATCACACTCGTAATCAAATAGTTCTTAAGACTACCGCTTAGCCTGATACGATCGGCTGATTGAGCAAAGTTCACAAAGACATCATGAATCATATCCTCAGCCGTATTGACATCACCGGTGAGCACCACAGCGAGCTTTAGCAATTCGACTTTGTACTTGTCATAGATCTGCCGTAAGGCTCCGTTACGACCTTGTTTGAATCTCAAAATAAGCAGCTTATCTTCAATCATCGTGCACAATTCTGTGAAAAATGATCATTCTTCACCCTATTACACACCGAAGCCGTGCATTTGGGTATAAAAAATATTCGATTTGTTCGATCTTTTAGGACCAGACAAGAATGTCAAGATTTTACATTTGCACCCGAGGCCAGTGAGCCATAAAAAACCAAAGGAAATTAAAGGTTCAGGGCTTTGATTCTAAGATTCTCTTGCCTAGTTTTTGATATCATGGATTGGGAACAGGCGGCTTGGCCAATTGTTCGAACTGTAGAAATTCATGTTGACGGCGTATTGTCTCTAAGGCCTTTAGGTTCTTGTCAGGATTATCCAGAAGGTCGGCCAGCTTATCCAAAACTTGCACCTGGTCTTTCTCAATCTTTGTTATATCCATGTCTTCATCTTTACAGATCGCCGGACGCTCCCAACATAAAAGCTCCCGGCCCAGAACAGATTCCATGTCATGACAGAGCATATCAAGTATATAGTAAGAACCCCATTTACCGGCAACACCGTACTTTTTTGGATCGACCTCGCCCCGTTGTAGCTTGTGCCAGGCGGCAGAAGCAAACTCAAACTGCTCGCGCGGGAAATCTACCATATCTGACACAGTGGGATCAATGAGCAGCCAGCGTTTCCGGTCTGCATCCCAGACTTCACAGATCACGTGACAAATTTTCATATCCTTGCCAATATACAGGGCAAATCCATAGCGTACTCTCGTTGGCACACCAGAGTGCTTTAAGATAGAGGCCAGCAGAATGGTATGATAGCGGCATGTCACTATCAGTCGGTCTTTGGGCTGTCTTGATAAAACCAGGCCGTTAGGGTCATATTCAAGCAATCCCTCAAGCAGTGTCCTGACGGTCGGATATATGGGATCACCAAGTTTTTGCCGCTGGGCAGGTATGACTTTCGCGAACGGCTTCGCCTCGAACGGATGGATAAACTGGCACTTTATCAATCGGCAAAGCTCATTTAGTGACTTCGGAAGACCCTCGTAAAGGTGAGCATATTCGCAAGGATCCGTATAGACGCTGAACTGACGATATATATCCGGCAAGGAATTGACATCTATCGGTGAATTGTCATCCGTTGAGGACCAAACAGGATTTACAAATGTAACTATCAAAATGATAACAAGTATATGGTTATTGAAACTCATAAATATCCCCTTTCTCATATCTATTTTCCAGATTCGTCGATGGCACTATAAACTGCTTTATGCAAAGATCTTTTGTTCGTTGCCTCGTTCAGGAAATCTAATTATAGCGATATAGCTTGACGCGCTGAATGCCGAAGCTGCCGGCAGGAATTCGAAGATGCCGGCCCTGATGGCTCTGGTCGCCGTTCATCCAGCGTCCCGGCACCCATTGGCCGTCCACATATTCGCCTTCCTGGATGCTAACGATCCCGGTAATCCGCTCAGCCGGTGAATTTGAAGAAAATGTCACGATAATCCCCGTGCCGGAGATGATATACTCATCGGGCCCGCTCGAAATGATGACACCCCCCGCTCGCGGCCACCGGCCCGATTCACCTGCCCCGGTGGACCAGCCCCAGGTATAATCATGAGAAACCGTCAGGCCATAGTCACCGAGTTCGACCTTCTGTTTCTGATTTTCCTTATCCAGTAACACGCCGGCCATTGTCTCATTGCCTTGGTTTTCCAGGATCAAAGGTGACAACTGCGACAGAATCTCATAGCCTTTGGCGAGAGGCGCATTATCCGGATTCTCGATCGATTCGATCGAGAAGGGACAAAAGCCGATAGCATCGTGCTGCCCGAAAGCGTAAAAGGCGTTGGCGGCACTTTCACCGCCGCGACCGGCTTCCGGAATGAATAAAGGATTGCCGGAGCAGTGGTACTTCCGGCACCACTCGGCGAAATTCTGGAAATAAATATCCGGCGAAAAAAAGTCGATCAACGGCCCCCCGGCCCGCCAGATATCCATAATATGAGGCAAGGGACCGGCGCTGGGATACTGGCCCGGCCGATAGTTCGGGCGAATCAGTGCGGCGTTGACATACATCGGCAGCGGATACTCCGCTTTACCGGCTTCCACGATCCGGTTGACGTAGCGCGCATAGTGCCATGCCATGA
Organism: uncultured Pirellulales bacterium; assembly: GCA_964520535.1. Lineage (GTDB taxonomy): Bacteria > Planctomycetota > Phycisphaerae > Sedimentisphaerales > Anaerobacaceae > JAFGPS01. Next base: position 35,798 of record CAZFOQ010000012.1, read on the forward strand.
AAATTTCACCCGTTCCAATACCCTGGTTGAAAACCTGCTCCCAGGAACCAACAGTTTTCGAGCCGGCCGCTTCCCATTTCTCTCGGAATTCCGGTATCAACGTGTCTTTATGCTCTTGAAGATAGTCCATCAATTCCTTCGGCACAGGCTTGTTAAAAAGGTCATTCGCCACGTCACTATGGTCACGCGCTTCCGGAATCATACCGATTTCGTTCTCGACCTGGACCATCACGACCGTATGCTCCTGATTATCGATCTGCCGGATATGATGCATCAGAACGGCAAAGGCACGGGCATCGGCGTTCCGGTTCTCGTCGCTAAAAACAGACAGAATTTCCATCCCCTTACCTTGCTTGTCCCGGGCACGCGGAAAACGCTGCTGGTCGGTCTTGATCCAGGCGGGGGCATAGCAGGACATGCTGTTCTTCCAGCTTGCGAACCATAACAGGACAAGGCGCAGATTGTTCCGCCGGGCGTCCTCTATCAGGCCGTCCACGAGCGAAAAGTCGAAGACCCCCTCCTCCGGCTCAATCAAATCCCAGTACACAGGGGCAAGGACGGTGTTCAGGTTCAGCTTGACAAGTCGGGGCCAAATCGGCTCCATATACTTTAAATTGGACGCACTGGAATTGCCCAACTCTCCTCCCAGGATAAGGTACGGTTTGCCGTCCACAATAAGTTGTGTGGCGGAGCCCTGTTTGCGAAGGTGTGGAATGGAATTATCTGAAACACTCCCATCGGATGAAGCGGCAAAAACCGCCGCCAGAAAAAATATCGCGCACATTGTAAATACGAACGGTTTCAAAAAGTTTCCAGTTGTCATAAACTTTACTTCCTTTCAATGTTCCAATATATGAAGGAGTTCCGCCCTCTTATTATTCGAGGATGAAAAACACCTATGTCCCCTTCTAACAAAACCTAATCTACATATAAGCAGTTGATACCGACATTGCATACCAAACTTTATCATTCTGCCAGTAGCTATTAGATACCCAGGTAAAAAATGTTTTGGAAAAAGATATTTTGTTTTAAGATTTGATGCCGGCTGAACATCATATTATCTTAAAACGCTTACTCACTACGATTAAAATGGCCAAGTTCGTTGCCCATCGGGTTTATTCAGAGAAATCTCACGCCAAAACTTGGTCCCAAGTTCACTGCGCGTACAAAAAACTAAATAATACAGAGGTCGTCCTTGAGTCGGAATTCTTTCATGCCTAACATATTTATAACCAAGTTCTTTTTGAAGTCGTTGAACATAGAATTTTCTTAACTCTTCAACTCGACTGTTCTGGGATGCGCTGTCCAGAACTGATCGCCAGTCTGATCCCAGACCGAGGTAGCGATCAAGCTTAGAATTTGGATCACTATAATAATAGTGTTTCCAATTTCGTAGTATATCCAAACGATCGGGAAAGAATATTATTAGATCAGCTTTTTTTGTTGCCAGCTTCCGTAATGTTTTAAAATCAATCTGTAAACTGTATGGATCAATAAAGGCAAGAGACAAAGTTCCATGAGGTATTTCTTTTGTAATATCATGAATCTTTTCGTTTGCATCACCTTTTAAAATCTGTGAATCCGGCCTTACTCTATTTATCCTTTTCTCAAGTGCCCGAAACTTTTGGGAATCCAATTCACAAAGATGAAGTCTATCAAATGGTTTGGGAGCATTTGCTGCAATCATTGGTGATCCCAAACGTAGTTCCTTGGAACCCCGTATCCTTTCAATTCCAGCACCAGCGAAAAGATCTATATAATGCAGACCTTCCCACTTACCTTTCATAGCTGTAGTAAAAATATCGATATATTTCATTAAGAAGAAATGCTTGTCGGACGATTGCTTTCCAACTGTAGGAATGTAAAGACCATCATCTTTAGGCGATGGTAATTTAAACATAGATTAATTCCGGATAATCAATAACCTCTGGCATATCATCCCAGGTGCGGCCGTCGAGGATTCTGCCGGATTTCTTCTTATTAATGCCACCCCATTGTTTGAAGAAGAAGGGGACATCAGTGCTAAGACATCGATCACGGATATCAAGAGCCCATTGAGGTCTCATTGTTCTTGCTCCCGGGCCCGATTCACCGCCCACAATAACCCAGTCGATGCCTTCAAGGTCAATATCAGAGACCGGACTTAAAAGTGGCTCAAAAGAAATAAATTTAATGAAAGCATCGGTTTTTCTGAGGTTGTCTATACGGAAACCGGACTCGGCATTTTCGACTGTAACGCCCATCCAAATGTTATCCGGCCAGGAGAGCTTTGGGCTCAGTTCCAACAAACGCTCAGAGCGTTTCGTCAAAACCTGGAATCTGTGATGAGATGCTCGATGCATCACATTGAATATTTCCGAGATGAAATCAAAAGGGACATCCTTATGGAAAAGATCACTCATAGAATTGACAAAAATTGTGCGGGGCTGCTTCCAGCGTAAAGGAATTTCAAGGGCATGATGATGAAGCGTTACCTTAAAACCATTGGCATAGTTGGGACTTCCCGCGGCTTTTAAACGCAAAGCCATACGTTCCGCATAGCAGTTCTTGCAGCCTGCACTGATTTTTGTACAGCCGGTAACAGGATTCCAGGTGGATTCAGTCCATTCAATTTTAGAGTTCTGAGCCATGTAACCTCCACGGAAAATATTTCGTACAGGTAAAATAACATTTCAAAGAAAAAAACCAAGATATTTAAAAAACTTCCCGGCCTTTTCAAAGCTTAAAGTGAAATGTTTTAGATTGTAACCTCAATGATAGAGGTTTATACTTTCCGACATGCTACAGAAGGTATTAGGTTTCTACACAAGGTATTTTGCAATCTGGGTGATTATTTTGGGGGTGGTGGCATATTTTTTGCCTGGCCCATTCGTGACTTTGAAGCCGGGGATGGATTGGTTTTTTGCCCTGACGATGTTCGGCATAGGAGTCGTCTTGCAGGTTGAGGATTTCAAGCGAATCGCTCAAAGGCCGGTCATCGTCCTCATCGGCTCGGCGGCCCAATTTAGCATCATGCCGTTAGGAGCATTTATTCTGGCCAAGCTTTTCGGTCTGCCGCCGGAGATCGCCGTTGGTTTGATACTGACCGGCTCGGCTCCCGGAGCGATGGCAAGTAATGTAATGAGCTATATCGCAAAAGCCGATACGGCGTATTCGGTTTCCCTGACAACTGTTTCAACGCTGCTCTGTCCGTTGCTGACGCCGGGCCTGACATTCCTTCTGGCGCGATCGAAGCTGGAGGTGCCTTTCTGGGACATGTTGCTCAGTGTTGTAAAGATGGTTGTAGTACCCTTGTTTGTTGGATTTGGAGTACGGCATTTCCTCAAAGAAAAACTCGAGAAGATACTACCGGTCTTCCCGGCAATCTCGGTGACATTTATCATTTTTATCTGTTCGTTGGTGATCGCTCTAAACAAGGAAAATCTTGCCGCGGTGACCGGTATCGTTTTATCGGCGGCGGTAATCTTAAACATTTACGGGATGATGGCCGGTTACAGTGTCGGTTCTGTTTTTCGGATGAATTTACCCCGGAGGCGGACTTTGGCAATTGAGATCGGGATGCAGAACGCCGGGCTCGGAACGGTTCTGGCATTGAAGCATTTCGGCAAGCAGGCCGCCATGCCGGCGGCAATTTTCGTGTTTATCTGCATAATAACGGCGTCGGTGATGGCAGCTCTATGGCAGAGAGGGCCCGCCGAACCATCAGCAGAATAAATAGTAAATATTAGCAGGATAGCTATTGCATTTTACAGGCAAAGTCGTTATAATTTGCCGATAGTATTAGAGTTGTAGCAGTTTAGGCAGCGGCGCAAGACCCAGGGGACCCCAGCGTGGGCCATCCCTTGCAGGACATTGCGGGCTGCCTTTAAGTTTGGATTTATAATTTTGAGGAGCTTAAAGACATGGGTTGTAATTTGGCAATAGCCGGAGTAACCGGAGCCGTAGGACAGGAATTTTTGAAGATTCTCGAAGAGCGGGATTTCCCATTCGATTCTCTAAAAATGCTCGCCAGCAGCAGGTCAAAAGGCAAGAAAATCGAATTTAGAGGCAAAACATATATCGTCGAAGAATTAACGAAGAACAGTTTCAGCGGGATCGATATCGCCCTGTTCAGTGCCGGAGCGTCGCGAAGCAAGGAATTCGGTCCGGCCGCCGTCGAAGCCGGCGCGGTCGTCGTGGACAATTCCTCCGCGTTTCGAATGGACCCGGATGTCCCGCTGGTGATTCCTGAGATAAATCCCCAGGCAATTGCAGAAAATAAAGGCATCATCGCCAATCCGAACTGCTCAACAATTGTCGGGATCGTGCCGGTATGGCCGTTGCATAAAGCAAATCCCGTCAAAAGAATGGTCGTGAGCACCTACCAGGCCGCCAGCGGAGCGGGACATTCGGCGATGGTCGAGCTGGAAGAACAATCGCGCGAAATCTTAGACGGAAAAGAACCAACCTGTGAGGCATTTCCGTATCAGATAGCGTTTAATGCCTTCAGCCATAACTCAGCACTCGGACCGAATGGATATAATCTGGAAGAGATGAAGATGGTCCACGAGACCAGGAAAATCTTCGACTGTCCTGATATTATGATTACCTGTACCTGTATTCGCATCCCGGTATTCCGGGCGCACTGCGAGAGTATCAATCTCGAATTCACCGATCCAATGACACCGGACCAGGTCAGGGATCTTTTAAGCACGGCTCCGGGCGTTTCCGTACTGGACGACCGTGAAAATAACCGCTTCCCGATGCCGATCGACGCCGACGGCAAAGATGATGTCTACGTCGGCAGAATCCGACAAGACGAATCCCTGCCGGAGAGCCGCGGCATTAATATCTGGGTCGCCGGAGACCAGTTGCGAAAAGGTGCGGCATTGAATGCTGTTCAAATCGCGGAAAAACTGCTTTAATAGAGGGCATGTCCGTTCGCAAAATAAAACTCACGGTCCAGTACGACGGCAGCAGGTATAGCGGCTGGCAAACTCAGCCGGGAAAAAGAACCATCCAGGGCGAGCTGGTCGAGGCACTGTCAAATCTTGTTGGAGTTCGAACTCCCGTTCACGGGGCGAGCCGGACCGATGCCGGAGTCAGCGCGCTGGGCCAGGTCGCCCTGTTTGAAATCGATTGTCCCGTCCCGACAGAGAATTTCCCCAATGCACTTAACGGCCGACTACCGCGCAATATCGTCGTCACCTCCGCCGAAGAAGTTCCGCCGAAATTCGATTTGTTGGGGGATGTCAAGAGCAAGCTCTATCGCTACACGATTTATACTGGCCGATACCGACCCGTTCTGAAGCTCAATCAATGCTGGCACCTGCACAAAAAGCTCGATGTGGCCGCGATGAACGATGCCGCACAACTGCTCGTCGGGACAAAAGACTTCAAATCGTTCGCCTCCGCCGCCGATAAGCGGGAAAGCTCAGTCAGGACCATTTTTCGATGCGATGTTACCTCTCAAGAGAAATGGATATATATCGATGTCGAAGGGGATGGCTTTTTGTATAATATGGTCAGAAATATTGTCGGTACTTTAGTTGAAATTGGTACAGCCCGATGGAAGCCGGAAAAAATCAATGAAATTCTCAAGGCAAAGAACCGCACCGCCGCCGGACGACTCGCACCGCCCCAGGGACTTTGCCTGATGTGGATAAAATACTAATTATAAAATAAAGTGAATTATTTTAATAAATATGGAACAACGATTAGTGAAAAAGAATGATTAAAGTAACAGATATCGAAGCGATTGAATCTTTAGGCCATTTACTTGCATATTATAAATCAGATTTAGAATATATTGTTCAATTCAAATTGTTCATGAATAGCCAAATAAATGCTGAGGATTATTTGAGGGTGAAAAATAGCGGTTTTCAGAAATTTATCAATGACTTTAAGATAGCAAGAAACATTAAGAAAGAACGAGTTAAAGATTTAATGTTCTTAATAAAAGATTCTAAATTTATGAAAGACTCTAAGAATGTCGATGCCTTTGCTGAGGAAATGAAAAATAAAAATATAACACATCAAAACAAAGTAATGACAGTTTTGGCTTCGAAGATTTTCTTCCTCAACAGTCCAGATAAAATAATTCCAATGGATTCATTTAATAAAAAATCACTTGGATTAAAAGGAAATAAATATCACGATTTTGAAAATAAAATAACTGGGTTTATTAATGAAAATAGCAAAATACTATCTTTTTACCTAAATAACATAAAAGATTGCCTAATTAAAATTGAGAACAGTATAGATATTAAAATGGACTTTGAAAAATATAGAATAAATCGATTCACTGATAAATATCTCTGGGCAAAAGGCCGGAAATTATAAACACGCTAAAAAGAATTTAACCTGACTATGAAGATTGTTCATATTATAACTCGTTTGATTCTCGGCGGAGCGCAGGAAAACACGCTGATTACCTGCAAGCTCCTGGCGCAGCGGGGCCATGATGTCACGTTAATCACCGGCCCGGCCCTCGGCCCGGAAGGCGAGCTTTTCGAACAAACAAAAGACCATGGATATAAAGTGGTTATCATCGACAGGCTTCGCCGGGCGATCAATCCTTATAACGATACCGTCAGCTATTTCCAAATCAAAAAGCATCTTCGCCAATTGCAGCCGGATATTGTTCATACACATTCGGCCAAAGC
>CAZFOQ010000013.1:0-40170 GCA_964520535.1 uncultured Pirellulales bacterium
AACAGATTTGAAAATTAATTAACAGGGTCTATACCTTATGATGCGGTATAGGCCCCTGTTGTTTAATTTTAATGTGCAATGACAGTCGATATCCTGAATACCGGTAGTAGCAATGCTATGGCAATCGTTCCAATAATGCTGCCCAGAATTGCTATCATTACAGGCTCTATGAGTGCCATGACATTCCGGATTGTTGCTTCAAGCTTCTGTTCGTAAAAGACAGAGACTTTATCACAGACTTCACCAAGTTTGCCGCTCTTTTCCCCTGCTCTAAGCATCTGGATAATTCCCGGCGCAATCAATTCACTTCCCGACGAGATTGATATGGACTCTGACAACTGGTAGCCGTCACGAATTTTTTCGTCGACTCCTTCCCAGAGTCGCTGAAAATAGTAGTTCTGACATGAGCCTTGCATTACCTGTATCGAATCCAGAAGATTTACACCGGTATTGACCATTGTCGCCATAATCCGCATACTTCGAGTTACCACCGTGTCAACAAACATTGTTCCCAAGACGGGCGTTCGTATTTTTATATAATCTATTGCTCTGCGACCAGATAATGTTCCTGCCCAGTAGTATAATCCCACCGACGCTAATATTACCGTCGTCACTATAACTGTCATGATTTCGAAGTTGCCCAGGATCTTGCTAAAGCTCACTAATATTTGTGTTATTTTTGGCAGTGCAGCTCCTTTGGCTTCGTATATTCCCATAAATCTCGGTAAAACAAAGAACATCAGCGTCCCGGTTGCGGCAACAGCCATTAGCGCCATGATTAACGGATATGTAAGTGCACCCTTGATACGTTTTCGGGTTTCGGATTCGAAGTTCAGATAGCCGCTTAGAACACTGAGCATTTTCGCCATTGTGCCGGATGCTTCCGAGGCCTTGACCATGCTGATAAACATTGAATTAAAAACCTTTGGATAATCGGCCAAGGCCTTCGAAAAATTCTCGCCGCTTTTGACACTTTCAGCAACATTCATTATTATCATTTTGAATGTCCCATGCTCAGCCTGTTCCGCTATAGCATCCAAAGCATCGCTGAGCACTACGCCGCTATCAAGCATTACTGACAACTGCGTCGTGAATAGTATTAGCTCCGCCGGTTTTACCTTTGCCCTATATAGCACTGGTCTCGTCTGTGCTGTTATTTGTAACCGTGCCCTTCCATAATCCTCTTGCATCTGGACACTTGAGCCGGATTGGATGTTATTAAGATTTCCAGAGTTCTCTTTACCTTGTCCCTGGCTGCTGCCTGTGGATTGTGACTTCTCATTTTGATTCTTAGAATCAAGCTCTTCAGTAGTTTTTGTTGCTAAAACAGTCATTTATTCTTATCCAAGACCACAAATATCATATTACCCGCAACAATGCCTGTTATCATTCTGTTTGCGTTGTTCTCAATACTTCCTCAATAGAAATAATTCCCGCCTGCACCTTTTCAATTCCATCTGACTGCAGAGAAACCATTCCACTTTGTAGTCCCTTTGCTCTCAGTCTCTTCAGGCTCGTCCCCTCGTTAATCATATCCATGATTTCCTCATTCGGCATAAATAGTTCGTGGAGGGCAATCCGTCCGGCATAGCCGGTATTCCTGCATTTTTTACAACCTACTCCCCGATAGAACTTTTCGATTTTCCCACCGGTTTTTTCAGCAACCTTCTTTATACTCACAGGCGGCTCATACTCCGTTTTACAGTTCGAGCATATCTTCCGCACAAGTCTCTGGGCCAGGACTGCAATCAATGAAGCACTCACAAGATAGGGAGCAACTCCCAAATCCAGTAAACGCGTTACCGCACCCGGAGCATCATTCGTGTGCAGAGTTGAAAGAACTAAATGGCCGGTAAGAGCTGCCTGTACGGCAATATTAGCGGTTGCCTGATCGCGAATCTCACCGACCATTATTATATCCGGGTCCTGCCTTAACAAACTTCGCAAGGCCGTCGAAAATTCGAAACCTGCGCCCTGGTGAACCTGAAACTGGTTAATGCCCGCAATGTTACATTCTACGGGGTCTTCCACCGTACAGATGTTAACTTCTTCGCTGTTTAGCTCGGACAGAGCAGCATAAAGTGTGGTATTTTTACCCGAACCGGTTGGTCCTGTCACTAAAACAATACCATTCGGAGATTGTATGACCTGCCTGAATAATTTGAGGTTTTCATAAGCGAAACCAAGTGACTCCAGACTGAAGAGAACCCTCTGAAGATCAATAATTCTGATGACAACCTTTTCACCGAAGTTGCCGGGCATAACTGACACTCGCAAATCGATGGGTCTGCCTTCCATTAGAACATGGATTCCACCATCCTGCGGCAGACGACGCTGGGCAATGTCCAGCTCAGCCATAATCTTGATACGCGAAACTATTGCGGAGTGCATCTGATGGGGTGGACTCATCTTTTCATATAATCTGCCGTCAACTCTGTATCGGACCCGTAGTCTCTTATCATCAGGTTCTATATGTATATCACTGGCGTTTTCCCGAACACCATTATAAAGTAGATAGTTGACAAGTTTAACAACCGGTGACTGCCCTGCTATTTCCTCGAGGTTACTTATATCCCTCGTGATATTCTCTATCAGTGTAAAGTCTTCCAGTCCTTCATCATCGATAATATCATCAATGACAAATACATTGGCCGCCGGCAGATAAGTCTGCAGTGTTGCTTTAATATCCTTACTTGTCGAGCATACGATCTGGACTTTACAGCCGCTTATACGCTCAATTTCGTCCATTAGAAAAACGTTTGTGGGTTCGCTAACAGCCACCGTAAGCACATCGTACACCTTAAACAACGGCAGAGCGATATGTTCTTCGAGAAAATCTCTCGGTAAGATTTCAAGTACCTTTGGGTCGCATAATTTCGGACCAACTTGCGCATACGGCACTCCATAGCCCTGTGCTAACGCAGAAGCTATCTGGTTTTCCGTACAATAGCCCATTTCCACCAGAAGCTCACCAAGTAGCTTGTAATGGCCTTTTTCTTTCTGTTCGGTGAGAGCCGTTTCTATCTGCTCAGCAGTTACAACACCACGGGAAAGCAATAGCTGCCCAAGCTGCATTTTGTTTTCAACTGCTATTTGGCTCATATTACATCTCTTTTACTTCAGATAAGTTGAACCATCCGATGATTTCATTTATGCAAAGCTCTTAACTGCTTCTGTAAGTTCTGCGTAGTGATTAAATTCATTTTCGAGACGTGTTATTTCCATAATTCTCATGCAGTTTTCATCAAGGCCGGCCAATCTAAGTCCACGTTTATTTTGGTTACAGTAGTCACGCACCCACAACAACTGTTCCAATCCCTGACTGTCAATAAATCCAACGCCGCTCATATCAAGCACTATGCTGGCCATGCGTTTTGCAATTACATCAGTAATTGTATTTTTAAACAAATCCGCAACATCACCATCCAGCTCACCCTGCAGCTCAATAACCGTAACCTCGTTATAATCTTGTATCTTAACTTTCATCTGATTAGCGTCTCCACGGCCGCAGTACCATATTCTGCAGAAGTACTGCTTTGGTAAATTTGCCCTACGCCATCTCGGATGCTGTCCCATAGCTGATAGACATCACTATCAAGAAAGACTCTGCCTATTTTTTCATCAAACTGCGTACCCAATCCTTTCTCTATCTCAGCAAGAGCCTGCTCTATGGTCAATGCATCTCTATAAGTTCGCTTTGATGTCATTGCATCAAAACTATCTGCTAATCCAACAATTTTGCCTGTAAGCGGTATATGTTCTGCCACTAATCCATTCGGATAACCTTTTCCGTCTGCTCGTTCGTGGTGGCATAAAACACCTGGCACAATATCACGCATCTGTTTTATTTCACGTAAAATGCCGGCTCCTATCGATGGGTGCACTCTTATGCGGGAGAATTCCTGCTCAGTCAGTCTCCCTTTTTTACGTAATACCGCCTCGTCAATTCCGATTTTTCCTATATCATGCAGTAATCCAGCCAAATAAATCTCATGTATTTTTTCTTCCTCTAACGGCTCTTTTTCTGAGAGCCTTTCTGCAATCCATCGGGATATAAACGCTACTCTTTCGGAATGGCCGTGCGTATACGTATCTTTGGCATCAATGCTACTTGTCAATGCTTTAAGTGAGCCGATGAATAATTCCTTGAGATCCGTAAACAGCCTGCCATTCTCGATAAAGACTGCACATCCGCTGGCTACTGAATTAAATAGTTTTACATCGGTACTATCGAAATCCTGTTTGCCGATTCTATTTATTGCAACCATAAGCCCCATTATATAGCTACCATTTTGAGTTCTCCCGGCAATGTGAGGTTCTGCTTTTTCTTTCCCACATAATGGTACTGCAATAATATTTTTTATGCTGCTCGGCCAGCTATATCTAAAAGGTGAATCCACCTCACTGTCCAGCAAAGCTTCTTTCCCGCTGTTTATTTGTTCTGTCATCCGACTGTGCAGAACAGCCGCTGTTTGTTCATCTATATCTATCAATCCGGAACCAGCAGCTATAACCAACTGCTGCCCATTATCTATAGTCTTTTCCAGTAATATTGCTATACCTTCGACAAAAATGATTTCGGTCAGGCTGTCACAAGCCATTTGCAGAAAGTTAGAATCTGCTTCGGTAACTCTCATATTTGTACTTATTCTGTGAAGCAGCACCAGTTCCTCATAAACTCTTGCCAACTCAGTGCTAACCATTTCAATTTGCTCTTCAGTTTGTGTCTTGTTTTTAAATTGGTCTGCTAATAGTCCAAGTATTTCTGCGAAATAATTGGCTTTGGCTTGAACCGGAATTGTATTCTCTTCGTTGCGTGTTGTATTTTTTGCATGAGGTGTGGATATAACGCCTAAGTCAATCATAGCTGTACCGAGAGCTTCTGGTTGTTGTTTGTTGAAACCGGAAGATTTCAAAATAACTGCCAGGACAAGATTCGCATCGGTAAACTGACAGACCTGCGAGCCGGTATCATCGACATAGTCAGTCTTATTGTCCTGATTTAAAGCCTGCTGACCAAACTTTTTGAGCTGTTCCCGATTGCTCTTGAATTCGTCACTCTCATACAGTAATGTGAGTTCGCCGTCAATGTTGTAGAATGCAAAATTAACGCCGAATTTCTTTATCCTTTTTCCGAACTTTTCCAGCTCGCGCAATTGTGAAGAATTTAGGATTTTTAGGGCTATATCTACCATAGCTTTTTATTACAGGGAGTTACTTTAAGACTATTCCCGTGCTGTTCTCAATCAACTATTGTTTACCACCAGCTCTTTCTGATATAGAATATCTTCAATATTGCCCAACAGCTCTCTCGGACTGAATGGCTTGCTTAGACAGTCGGATATTTTTAGCTGTTCTCTCTGCTCTTTCGAAATGGCGAAGCTTCTGGCAGTTAACATAATTATTGGAACATCTTTTGTTTCTTCATTTTGCCTGAGTTTCTCTACAAGTTCCATACCTGTCATAACCGGCATTTGAAAGTCTGTAACAATAATGTCGGGTTTATTCTTGCAGGCCAATTCAAAAGCCTCAGCGCCATTACTTGCCGATATGACCTCATAACCATTATTACGAAGCTTTATTGCAACAACATGGACAATGTGTATCTCGTCATCCACAACTAAAACTCTCTTACCTGTCATTATTTTACCTCCACCAAAGATTAATATAGACCGTGCAGGATTTAACACCCTCTCATCACAAACATTTCTTATACTGCTTCGGCAGTTTGCATAGTTGCTAAAGGCAGCTCAAAACCAAAGGTGCTCCCCATTCCGACCTTACTTTTAACAAACACTTGGCCATCATGAACCTTTTCAATTATTTGTTTCACGAGGTTAAGACCAAGACCAGTTCCTTTTGCCTGCTTTTTATTGGCACCAACCCTGTAGTATTTATCAAAGACATGTCCAATTTCATCTTCGGGAATACCGACACCAGTATCAGTAATACTGACCCGTATCAATTTTGCGTTTTCATCAACTTCAGTTTCAATTTTCACCGAACCTCCGGACGGTGTGTACTTAATGGCGTTACTTAGCAGATTAATGATAACCTGTGAAAGCATGTCCCTATCGACGTATACCTGGTCGAACACAATAGGTTTTTGTCCGGTAACCTCGATATTCTTTTCTTCAGCGTAGCTTTTTATCATCTGTAATTGTTCTTCAATAAGTATTGTCAAACTGATTGGCTCTTTATTTATCTTTATAAGACCGGATTCTATGCGAGAAGTATTCAGGATATCTTCAATGAGTCGGTTTAGTCTTTTTGCCTGATTTTGGATCACCGAATAAAACTCTTTTCTTGTCTGCTCGTCATCGGCTTCGCCATCAGTGAGCATTTCCGAATAGGCTGTTATAGAAGCAAGCGGCGTTTTCAGCTCGTGTGATACATGACTTACAAAATCATTTTTCATCTTCGATATTTCTTTTTCACGTGTAATATCATGCAACACCGCCACAGCCCCGCAAACCTGCCGGCCCTGATCATAAATACATGAGACAATACAATCGAATGTTCTTGGAATTCCGTCTTTAAAGAACTCAATTTCCCGTTTTGTTGCCTGCTCTTTTTGTTGTCTGCTGTGACTTAGAAAATCCAGAAAATCACTCTGGTCATCGCCTGCGAGTTCTCTGATAGGCATATGCTGTGAGCTATTGTAGTCGAAATTAAAAAGTTTTCCGGCCGCCTCGTTAGCCATCAGCAGCTTATCGAACTCGTCGATGACAATAACAGCATCGCGAATGCTGTATATAATCGCCTCGGTGTTCTTTTCGCGTCTTTGTGAAAGTTGAATTTGGATCTGGAGTTCTTTGATTTGCTTTTCATACTCGGCAATATCGGAAGCACAGCCGTCGAGGCGCTCAGTGATAGCATTGCACAATTCATCCATTTGTTTATTTCTCAGCGGAATGAGCAAACTCCTGATAGCGCCGAGAGCACCTATTCTATCATCCTTTAGGTGCTGAGCTATGGACGTGATTGCTCCGGCCAGCCTTAGCCAGTACCATCCGAGCATAATCACGCCCACAGCTCCAGCAGCGTAAACCACCGGCACAACACAGTTCCATTGTTGTGTGTGGCCGGTGAATTGCCGACCCTCTTCATCGCCGGAATTCTGTCCTTCAGCGAGGGCCCCTATAAACAAGCCGCACGTTACAATCAATGTAACTGTTGCATATATACTTCTTGAAAATCGCAAAACTGCAACTCCAAAAATCTTATATCCTTATATCGTATTGCGTGCCTTCGCTTCACTCGATACCAGGCGTACGTATCTCGTGTCATTGCGAGCGCAGCGAAGCAATCTCAAATCTTTTGTTTTTGCCTTGTTACCTTTTATTGTTTATCTTCTTTGCCAATTAGGAGCCTCTTTCTAGTCAATAGAATCCAGCATAATCCTTTCCTGCTTTTCCACCTCATCCGGGCTCGTCTCAGCGATGATTCTTTCTTTCAGCCGTATCGCCTCAAGATATGCCGGACGAAGGTAAAGTGCTGTTTTCAACTCTTTCATGGCGGATATATAATCATCTTCAAGGTAATAACACACGGCCTTTGCATAACTGTCTTCAGCCATTTTCCTTCGGCTTATCGAATGCAATTCATCATTAGCTCCCAATTTTTTACGACTTACATCAGCCTCCGCCGCTACTCCATTTGTCTCTTCCGGCTCTTCAATGATGTGCGGTGTGAGCATTACGATAACTTCTTCACGCTGAGTTGTATCGGTTTGTCCGCTAAATAGTACGCCTATCAAAGGTATATTCCCAAGCAGGGGTACTTGCTCACGAGATGTGTTCACAACGTTTCTGAACAGACCGCCGATGACGATCGTTTCACCGTCTTTGACGAGGATGTTCGTCTGCAGTTCGGTGGTGGTTTCATCGGGAGCTTGTGTGGTTGCATTAATTTCAGCCGAACTATCTTTTGGATATATTTCCATACGGATGTAACCATCATTTCCAATATAAGGTCTGAAAACAAGCCTCGTACCACTTTCATAGAACTCTACGTTTTCAGTAATGCCACCACTAGCAGTCTCTGTTTTTTGAGATTTGTAACCAATCTTATTACCGATGAGCAAAGAACCTTGCTGCTTGTTAACCGCCAGAATCTTAGGATTTGCGAGGACAGTTACATCGGTTATTGTTTCCAATGCCCTGATAAAACCGACCAGGTTTCCGCTACTAAATCCTACTCTCAAGCCGTCACCTGGAATTGCAAGTCCGCCGGTTTCTATTGGAGTTCCTGTTGTCAAACCGGCTATTTGTGTAAGAGATCCGGTTAATCTCGTTCCATTCAGGAAGTTCCAATCTACGCCAAGGTCCATATCTTCATCCAAGAGAGCGCTTAAAATCGTGGCTTCAACAAGAACCTGTTTTGGCTTCACATCGAGTGCCTTGATTACTTCTTCGGCCTCTGCGATTTTCTCTGGAAAGTCATAGATCACAATGGTATCATTCAACGCCATTGTATCACCACCACCACCAGAACCGAGGGATCCACCTGAACCAGAACTACTACCGCTTCCACCTCCGCTTCCACCAGATATCCCAATTTCTGCGGGAGTACTGGTCTGAACTACGGCACCCTCGCTCAAGACCGGTTTTATAAGCTTGCCAGCTTCCTCTGCAGTGATGTAGTATAGCGTAAAGACCTTGTATATCATCCTTGCCGGATCTTCCTTGATCTCTTTGTATTCACTTTTTGTGTACACTTTGATTAGGTTTCCCTTTGCCTCATATACGAAGGCTTCCCCTAAAATTGCATCCATCGCTTCTTCGAAGGTGACATCCCTGAGACTTCTGAACGCCAGTTGCCCGTCAACGCTCGGTGAAGGTACAATGTTCTTCTTGGTCAGACTGCCGAGCACCGCCAGCGCCTTGCGTATTCCGAAGTCCTCTTCGCAGTTGAATATAGGGATTCTACTACCTTCGGGGACACTTGCTGCGCCACCGGCACTTTCACCGGTACCGGCCAGAACCTTGTTTTGCACGACGCTACAAAGTGCAAACGCCGTCAACACGGCCAATGCAAGGCCCCACATCAATAATCTTTTAGTCTTGTCATTTCTTTCATAATACATAATCTGGCTCCTTTTCTTTCTTGCGTATAGCTTACCGACTATCCGCTGTTTTCAATTACCTGTGTTAATTTCAACTTTACTTCCGCTTTTCCACATCGAATTACGACCGTATTATCTTCAATTGCAACTATTTCACATTCATACTTATCAACTCCGTCGCTGACGAGCAATGTATCCTCGACCGATAGAACCTTATCATTGATATAAGCCTTGGGATTCTCGCCAATCCATATTGCTTCCAGCTTTAGCTTCTGTACAACTTTTTTGATGACTTTTTCCATTACATCACCTGGAACGACATTTACTTCTTCTATTCTAACTACATTCTTCCCATGCCCGTTAAAATTATGCCAACCATTTGAGGCAAAAAAGTTTCTGGTAATTACATCATTACGACCGACAACTTCCGGCAACTCTATGAAGGATATTTTCAATGTTGGATTCGAACTGTTTGCCTGGTCTGTCTGACCCGACACAACTGCTCCTTCGGCTGCCGGTGTTTTTTTGACGAAAACTCTTACCCACATAAAGGCCATCAACGCAATTAAAGACACTGCCAACATAGTCTTTTTCTTCTCTGCGGCTAAGTGACTCAAAAGCCTGTTGGCGCCGCTACTACTGTTTCCTATATTCCGTCTCATCTGTACCCTTCTCTCGGCTGTCGCTGATTTTATTATCCGTGTTCGATTTCTGTTCTGTAATAGATGACTACATCAGTTTCCATACCGACTTCACCCTTAAAATCATTATCGTTTACAAGCTTCACTTGCTTAATGCGGATCAGCCTGTCCAACTCTTGTAACTGTTGATAAAAGTTAAATATCTGTGTTAATTCCCCTTTGCATTGTATGCTCACAGGTATGCAGTTTAATCCATCGATTTCCATTTCCGAACGAGGGGCGATCTCCTGCTCTTTCAGATTATGCTGATTCATCAGATCAGCAATTTGATGCACAAATGCTCCAAGTGCTCTTTGCTCAGGTATATTAGCTTCAAAATTGCTAAGCTTGGTTTTTAAGTTAAGCAATTGATCTGTGAACAAAGGCAGTTGTTCACTATCCGAAATGCCTTTAGCAATAATCAGCATCTGTGCGGCTCTTGTCTGTTTAACAGCTTTGATTCTCTTATGCAAAGGCAGAAATCTAAACAGAACAAATCCGCCAACTACAACCACTGCTACGAGACATATAATTATTTGTTGTTTTTCTCGAAACAAGGTTTTTGCTTTCAATTTATTATTCACTATAGTTTGCCAAGTAACAATTTATTTCGAATTTACTGACCTGAATATTTCCCTCAGATTCTCTGTCGTTTCTCCTGGTGCCTAAGGATTCTACTGGAAAATCTGTTTGCGAGCGAAGTGGATTAGCTCTTCCTGTTTCCAAATCTGCATTTCTCGAGAAAGATAGTACAACCTGGCAGAAGTATGGCGAGTCTTCTAACTTACATATCAAAGCTGCCACATCGCTTGCGTCTGAAGCTACACCTGCAATCAACACCTTAAATAGCACATAACCTATCGGCAGTTCCTGCTTTGCACCAAAGTCATATTGTGTTGTTCTTACTACCGAACCGGTTTGCTGAAGTGAAACTTTATCCTGATTGTCTACAAGTTTCCCGGAAATCAGATCAATTTTGCTGAGGACGATCCTTTCATCGATAAGGTAGCTCAATTCTGCCAATATACCTGCAACGTTGATCTTAGAATCAATTTTACTTACCAGTCCCTCTCTCTTATGAAATATATTCATTTCTTTTTTCAGCTCAATCAATTTTGCCGATACTCTTTCTGCTTGTGTCTGTTTAGTAGCTATTTGGACCACCTGGGCTTTGGCTTTCGACATCGAGTATGAGGTAACAAAATTCCAAACTATCATTACTACAAATATACCACCCAGTATAATGTATTGCGTGCGATAGCTTACCTGACGTCTTCTGCCGCTTTTATACCATTCCGGAAGGAAATCAATTTCTTTCATAATGATCTCCTACCTTACTTCTTCTATCATAATTAACGCGTACTTTATGTCTTGCCGGAGTATTACTTGTCTTAGATTCGTACCATCCTTTTAGACTCAGTCCCACAGCAACTGCCCATTCGCACAGCAATCCTCGCCTGTCACCGTAGAAATTTATATTTGCCCTCTCGTTTGATAAGTCAAATCCTCTTAAAGGCTGGGCAACTTCAATCCCCACTGTTAGTTGACGCTGCAGGACATCGAGTAGAATCTTTTCATAGCCTCCCCCTCCGGTAAGAACCGCTCGCTCTATACGTTTGCCCCTAAATGTCACTGTATAATACCTTAGACATAGTGATATTTCTTTTGCCAGTTCTTCAGCAATTTTGCTTATCCCATCAATCATTACCTGACGTGTTGATGCATCTATTTTCTGCTCACTTTCAACAGGAACCTGTTTGGTGGGATTCGACTTTGGCATCGAGGGACTGGATTCCGCCTGAAGCTTCCCTCGCAGTATCTCAGCCTCTTTGTTGTTAATACCCAATTTTGATGCGACTTCCCGATTGAAATTTCCCGCACCAATCTTTATCTGTTTGACAAAGCAAATTTCCCCCCCACGGCCAAAAACTACGGTAGTATAACAGCTTCCGACATCTATAAAAATGACTGCATGTTCTCTGTCCTCCTGGCGTCTCAGTGATCTCTCAAAGCTTCTGAATAACGCACATGGAATTGTATCTATCGCCATTGGTCTGAGCCCGGTCAGCTCAAGCATCTCAATGTGGCTCTTTACTATTTCATAATTTGTAGCGAACAAAATCAGCTCGTTCTTAACCTCGTCGCCCTGCCGAACATTGCCGGCAACTATATAATCCATTGCGTCTTTATCCGGATCGAGCCCAAAACGGTGGACAACCTCCCGTCTCAATGCCTGCTCTATCTTTTCTCCTTCTGCCTCGGTTAACCGCAGACTCGTGATTTTTAAATCTCCGCTTGGTAAGCTTGATACAACATTTGTTCCATGAAAGTTGCCTCTCGCAAGCATTTGTTTTATCGCTGAAACAACATATTTGTTCCTTGCCTGCTCGCCACCGTTTATGCCGGGCTCGATGCGAGCTTCATCCGCGGCAATAACAGTTATCTGCTCACCATTAATTGCCAATTGAATCATCTTGATGGAGTGATGACCTATGTCCAACCCTATCGGCCTCAGATCCCGAGTTTTTAAACCCCAACTTATCATTTACCCTCTTCCCTCATTAGTTGCTTACTGAGATGAATCCCGTAACAGGCTCTACTGTAATCGTTGCAGCCGGCCCATTTGCGTCCAGACTGATAGTACCTCCATTGTCGGGACTGCCCAGACAATCAAATTGAACGCGCTGGGTTGTGTTAAAATTCACATTAGTAATATCAACCTTGTTTAATCTGCTGTCATTTTGAAAATTCACAACGTAATCAAATCCCTTTTTAACAGGATGTGGTATCACATTGTTATTTTGGTCCACAATCTGGTAACTTTCTGTGTTCGTATAAAACACTACCGAAAAATTCTGTCCCCTGCTGATTGACATACTTCTGGCGTATTCCAAATCAGCGGCGATCACATTCGCTGCCGAGCGGATTTGCACACTGCCCGCCGAACTCATCAAAGGTATCGCTGTCATTGCCGCTATCGCAAGTATCACAACCACAATTATTATTTCTATCAAAGTAAAACCGCCTCTAATGCCAGGTAAGTTGTATCTGGCATGCCCACTAAAATGCGAATGTCGCAACCAGGCTGGCAGACTTTTTAAATCCCGCATCCTATGCAACCTCCCTTTTCTGTATCGGTACATTATCAACACCTACCTCTCCCCTTTTTTTCGTCATCTTGATGATAGTACTTCACCAAACAAGCAACCAGCACGATATCTCCGCTACACCTTCTTGTGTTATCTGACCTATACAAGCTGACAAAGCCGGAAGCTTTATGTAGTCTGTATTCGGCCTTATACATACAAACATAGCGATATAACTGTCATTTCTCATACTTTCTACAGTCAAGGTCATCAGAATCAGCAAAATCGTTAAAATGATACGACAGGAACATCCGGATTATTCCGAGGTCTGGGAGGAGTTTTGATTTGTCGTTGGCATTATTAACATATTTTGGATTTTTCTCTTTATCGCACATAAAGGCCGATAAGAGTTATTTGCTGTTTATCACGAATAAAGCAAGCAAAAATCAATTTTATAAGCTGTTGGAATAAGACTTTATTTTCTTTCAATACTCCTGAAAAAAGCTCCTGCAGCTTGCCCCCACTTTTCTATGTCACCTTCTTCAGACCATACCATAATCGCCGTTTTTGATGGCGCTGCTGTAATAGTGACACTGCTGCCGCTATCGTCCAGTTTCCAGTGTCCTATAAGGCCAGCCGGCCCTTCAACTGGTGGGTAAATATCATTAACGTCCAGGGCACGGTTGTAGATACGGACCTCGTCAATCAGACCGATGAACGCCTCATCCCGATATGCGGTGTTTCCATCGTTGCCGATATCTGCAACTGATCCCAGTGCGGACAATCCTGTATAGCTACCGGCGGCTTTAACTGTACCATCCACATAGACTATATAGTCTGTTCCATCCCAGGTAAGTGCAATATGATACCATCTGTGCTCATCCAGGTTCTGGATGTTTGTATGCCTGCTGTGAGTATCTCCCAAACCCAGATCGAGCCAGCCATATCTGTCGTTGGTGTATAACTGAATTCTGTCGCTCCATGATGTCAGAGAGGTATGACCGAATAGACAACGATTATTACTGTCAAAATCATTGGCATAAGCCCATAGAGAAATAGTGCCTTGCAAAGGATTCATATCATTTGTATTGATCTCGACGGCCGAACTTCCGCCATTAAACTGAAGTGCGCCGCCTGTCTGACCACCCGAAGGTTGCCAGGTTGGACTGTTATGTAGCACACCAACATTATTACTGCCGGAAGAATCTGCTGTTGTTTCGATGAGAGTTCCTTGTATAAACAATCCTCCAAGGACGCCAACACCGGCCGAGTCGGCATTAACTTGCATATCTCCATCAACAACTGCAAGTCCATTCACTTCCAGCTCACTACCGGCTTCTATTATCAAATCACCGGTTACCAAAAGTGCCGGTAGGTTTTTCGCCGCTGTGATGATATTTTGATTTCCCTGTATGGCCAGGTTACCATCGACTATAAGCATTCCATCGATTTGGACGTTGCCGGCCAGCACTAAGCTTCCGCTGCGATAACATACTCGCACAGGATCATATGGACCAAATGTCTGACCGTTAAGACTGTTGGAGCTTATGGTTTGCGTGCTATAATGAGAAGTAAAATCTGCAACCGTAACTCGAGGCCGGAGAAGTGATAAGTCATCAACCGGCATATTTTGACCATCTACGTCATCTATGTTTCCGCTCAATGCATTGGCAAATACATCACCATGAACTAAGCCTCTATTCAGTAATGTACCATTGCAAAAAACATCACCGTTGATTGTTACTCCATTTGAAATTGCCGTGTCAGTTCCTGTCCAAAGTGCTATGCAGGGATCGAGCCGCAATCTCGCTCTGATACTGCTGAAGCCGATTCTTTCGCCATCTTTAAGACGGTAAGAGTTACAATCTATAATATAATTACAGCGATCATTGGAATCCGTATCGTCACGGATAACTGCGATATCGTAATAATCGGCACTCCCTGCGACAAGCTGCTCACCCGTCGCTCCTGTCCAATATTCTGAGCTGATATCCTGAGGATTGAGGATAAGTCCTCTTGCGTGTTCCAGGCCGGATTCGGCCAGATAATCTATTTGTGTCCGGAGTATCATATTTTCGCCACAGGCTAATTCGACGTCACTTCGCGACAGAAAGCCTAATGACAAGACTGTAATCACCATGATAATAAACAGCACAACAAGTAGTGCCGCACCGTCTCTGGTAGTATTTTTGTACCTGGCATTCATGCTAATCGTCGTCACTTACGATATTTTCACCTTCAAGCAGATTTCCAGCCCAACCGCGAATCCCGGCAGATATCTGACATTGGCGAACAATATTATCCTCGACATAATTAAAAGAAATACTAACAAACCTACTCTGTGGCGGTAATACATCAAAGCCAAACTGGACATTGCTGCATTGAGGCACTACTTGTGTATAATCTATATCACTGCTGTATGCCGACCACCAATTAGCT
The DNA here is from genome assembly GCA_964520535.1 of uncultured Pirellulales bacterium. Taxonomy (GTDB): domain Bacteria; phylum Planctomycetota; class Phycisphaerae; order Sedimentisphaerales; family Anaerobacaceae; genus JAFGPS01. The sequence continues at coordinate 15,273 of CAZFOQ010000013.1, forward strand.
GCAATCGCACCGATGGAGCCGAGATTTATTACAGAACTATCGGAGGAAGGAAATTCACAAAGCTGCAGATGATCGCGGTTAGGTCCGATTTCAATATAGACTAATTCTCCAATATTAATATTTCCATCATTATTATCGTCAGCCCGCCAAAGAGCCAAATCACCACTACCGACGAAACATATCAGCTTACTATGTCGGATCAACTCCTGAATTCGCAACGTCGTAAAACGAACTTGTGCCTGCTTGAGGTTCAAATCGTCCGTTGCATCGTTCGCAGTTCCCAGAGCAAAGGCCAGTGTAGCAACCGCAGTCATTACTATGCTTGTAACAATCAGGGCTACCAACAGCTCAACCAGCGTAAAGGCTTTTTCGTATCTCGTATCTCGTATTTTGTATCTTGTGCTCTGCATTTTTTTCTTACTTGTTCTCTCTGTACGCTACTGTTCGTTACTCACCAACAAGTCTGTTAATGGCTGCTATCCGCCTGCCGTTGTATTGTACCTGTACTGTGATAAGAATGAATTTTGGTGCTGTTGTTCCACTTTCCTGCGGCACATAAACATATTCACAACTTGCATTTCTGCTGAAGTTTATATAAGCCGGGTCCGTAAATACCGTCCCATCGGCATCCTTTACCTGGCCCTGCGGCTCGGAGTAACCGTGAAAATCGTCGAGGTTATCAAATTCTCCGAATGTTGTTTCTTCTGCCTCGGGCCCCGGATTATAGTCGTAAGTACTGCCGTCAGGATCGTGAAAAGGTCTTGTTACAATCTCCTCAATTAAATTGCTTGCCAATCTTGACCCCAGGGTCCTGCGCATACCTTCGGCTTGCACGGCCGCACCACTTGAAAAAGGCAGCAGCACTCCCGCAGACGCTATACTCAATACGACCACGGCCATCATCGCTTCAGCGAGCGTAAAGCCTCGTTGTTTTATGCCGCAATGTTTGTTCCCATCAATAGTCATAGTAAAGCTTGCCGTTGCTATCTGATCCGGCCGAATCTGATCGTATCTCGCAAGTCTGGGCCTTATATATCCAACCATGGCTGTCATCGGCGGCCGGGAAATTTTCACCATTACCGAGCATTTGAACAGAACTTGTACTATTCAAAGGATTAACGGGAATCTTCTGCATGTAAGGACCCCGCTCAAATCCGGCAGTACCTATTGCTGCTGTTTGTCCTGCGCTATTGCTTGATAGCGTAGCCTGATCAATGAAGACCTGCTCAGTCGGTGCGGCGGTCGTCAGGCCATTCGGATAACCGGGACCTACTTCCAGATGTTGGCACTTGTAAACCAGAATAAACCTGCGAAGTAGCTGTAAGTCTGTCGCAAGGGCGCTTTCTTTAGCCGATATAGTGCTACCGGAGACCAATGGAATAACAACTGTCGCAAGGACACCAAGCAAAACGACGACTATGAGAATCTCGACGAGTGAGAAAGCTCGCGCCTTTTTCATAATCTGACCTTTCGAGACTTAAACCCGCGAATGAATTCGCGGGCTAATTATTTTCATCATTAAAAAGGCTGACCAGCCTTCGGCGATTACCTCAGCATGGCCAGCCTGTTTTTCCATTTTGTGTTTTTTACAAATTTATGCCAGAACCACTCTCGTGAATATCAGTGGCATATTCAGTCTCATTAATTTGTTAGAGAAGCGCATGTTCAGCAGTGTCATCCGCATGAAATGCACCAGTCCCAGTATTAAATTCCCAACCGTGACTATCATCACCGAGTGCGCCGCCTGCTGTGTTGACGGTGATTTTGTCAGTGAACTGATTCGTCGGAATCTTCTGCATATAAGGACCATAGGCAGTACCCGCACCCGCAACCCAGGTCTCACCGTAGATATCAGTCTGGGTTGTAAGAGCCGCCTCAAAAGTGATACTGGCAGTGTGTAATCCATTGGGGACACCAGGCTTATTGTCATTATGCTGAACCTTATACAGCTCAATTTGTGAGCGTACGGTCTGCAAATCGGTGCACAGACTCGATAATTTGGCTTCGGTACTGGCCTCTGTAAATTGAGGGATAACGACAGCCGCCAAAATACCGAGAATGACCACTACGATTAGAATTTCAACTAATGTAAAACCGCTTTTAGCTTTCATTTTTTGCCCCTTTTCAGAAAAAGATTTGTTTGATAAATCCTCAACATCCGATGTAGTTTTCTCCAACAATTTGAGTATCGGCCTAATCGATACACGACTTAAACGCATCTATAATCTTCTGTTTGCTCTAAATCCTCCCGATAATAATGAAATGTATAACAATAACCTTCAAAACATTACTTCAATAATTGTCTCATATGTTTACCTCACAACAAAACCTCGAATTTTCACGTCCGAAAAACACTTCAGACCGTTTTGCGGAAAGGCTGCATAAGTATTCAACCAAAATATAGATAATAAACTGTAAGATGCCAAACCTTCAGAAGTGAAATAATCCCAAATAAATTTGGCGGCTAAACATTCAGCCCCGCAATTGATTGCGGTGTTCATTAAAATGTTATGTATTCGGGTGTGTTTTTGAGGAGTATTGTTCTGGTGGTTTTCCCGCTGTGCTCGAGTTCTATCCGTATGTAATCTATGGAGGCCAGAGCAGATTCAATTTTATCGGCCCACTCTATTAGGACAACCGATTGCGGATAACAGAAATCGTCAAAGCCCAGCATCTCGAACTCAGAGATGGAATTCAACCGAAAAGCATCTATATGGTAAATCTCCAGTCGGCCAATGTACTCATTCACTATTACGAATGAGGGACTGTTGATACTCTTGCTGTCTTCTGTCCCTGCACCGACTGCGATACCTTTGATTAGATGTGTCTTGCCGCTGCCCAAAGGCCCACAAATCGCTATCACTTCACCACCTCTAAGTTGTGAGCCAAGCTTTCGGCCAAACTCAATGGTTTCGTCCGGAGAATGTGTAATTATATTAAATTGAGCGCCCATGATTATAAAGCCCGTGTAAAACACGGGGCTAAATATTTCGCCCCCTAATTTATTTGGGGATTTTCCTTCAACTTTTTACCGCCGGTTCATGTTCTAAGGTGATCGTACCCTTTTATTTCCAACTCGTTGATTTGGCCATCGGGCATCCTGATTTGAATTTTTCCATTGTTGTTGATAGTGCCGATTTGACGAATCGGTAGTGGTTCATCCCATATGTCGAATAAACTTTCACAGTCACATTGTGAAAGGGTAAAAAGCAGCTCAAAATCTTCGCCATCGTTCAAAGCACAATCAAGCGGATTATCAGTTTTCCGGGCCACATTTGAAATTGGAATTTGTGCCGCTTCTATAACGGCACCTACTTGACTTTGCCGGCAGATACGGAATAAATCGCTGCTGAGACCGTCGCTGATGTCAATCATCGAATTTAATTTAACCGTCCGGGCGATTTTTATCGCCTCTCTGACTCTCGGCTCAAATTCCAGATGTTTCCCAGATCCTGCGCCGCCCAGTGAGCCTGTCACGCAGATTCTGTCACCGGCTTTTGCACCGGACCTTTTTACAGGCTCATTTTCTGCCGGCCTGCTTAGCATCGCCACACTTATTGCGAATGGATTTACATTTTTCCAGCTTGTAATGTCACCCCCTACAAGCGCACAGCCGAATTTATCTCCGGCACTAATGATTCCGCAGTGGATCTCCTTTAGCTCTTCGGCACCGAAACCTCCGGGCAGTGCAACTGATACGACCGCAGCAATCGGCACCGTTGCCATTGCTGCACAATCGCTTAGGCTGACCGCCATAGCCTTGTATCCGACCTGTTTCAAAGTCGCGTCTCTTAAATCAAAATGCACGCCGTCCAGCAGTATATCGGTGGTGATTAAAACCGACTTATTGCCCAAACGAATCTGAGCCATATCATCACCGATTCCGATGGGAAAATCTTCTGCGGGTAATTCGCTCTGAAGTGCAAACCAGCCGGTTATTTCATCTTCACTCATACTCGTTCCCCGATACTCGATATTAGAGCCTCGTAGTATTTTTATGATCAGAATCCACAGACTTTATAAAATTAGTTATCATTCTGCCGAGATGATCATATTCCTCGCAAAAATATTCATACTCTTTTTTATTCTTGAACGATTTGGTTTCATATAAGGTATCTAAATGAACTCGGGTTTAATCACAAGATGCTAAGGAGTAAGTAAGAAATTTTACAAATTCTTGTTTGTATCTTCGTCGACCAAAACCTTCAACTATGTTGTTTTTGACGGATTTACATGATTTTCTTATCTGACTACCTTCTTCATACATCTCAAACTTTGGGAGTTTTTGACTCATCACATGAATTTCTATAGCTAACTTATGAGCCTTCTTGAAAATCTCTAAATCTCTATAACTCTGATAAGTCACTTACTATCTCCTGCTTCGAGTATCGAGTTACGAGGATCGAGTATCCAATTCGTTCGTCCAATATTCAATCTGTCTTTTGGCCTGTTTGGGCCCGGCCGCTCCTTCGGTGATATACTTGTCGGCAACATTCGCTGCGCCGAGACTTTCATATACATCTGCATCAATCGCAGGGCAATATTGTTTTAGTTCATCCATAGTAAGCCCGCTTAACTTTTTATTCTGCTTCTCACAGTAGATAACCAAAGAACCAACAATACTGTGTGCCTCGCGAAAAGCGATACCTTTTTCGACCAAATACTCCGCTAAAGCAGTGGCATCCAGGAATCCTTTATCCAAACCGGCCGCTATGCTTTTAGTCTTGAACTTGCTGTGTGAGACAATCGCACACGCCATATCCAGAGACGCTTCGACAGTATCGCTCGCGGCAAAAATATGAACCTTATCTTCCTGCAGGTCGCGATTATAGCCAGACGGCTGAGCTTTAAGAATCGTCAGCATAGCCATGAGTGAACCGTAAACCATGCCGGTCTTTCCACGGATCAGTTCCGCGACGTCGAGATTACGCTTCTGCGGCATCATACTCGAAGATGTGCAGTAGGCATCATCAACGGAAAGAAATCCGAATTCATTGGAACAGTAGAGTATCATATCTTCAGCCAGGCCGGACAAATGCGTCGCCATTAGCGCACAGTCGAAAATAAATTCGGCACAAAAATCCCTGTCACTTACTGCGTCAATACTGTTATAGGTAATGTCGGAAAATCCCAATTGTTCTTTTGTGCCTTTGCGGTCTAACGGAAGCGTGGAACCGGCAAGTGCGCCACTGCCTAACGGCGAAATATTAAGCAAGGTACTACAATTTTTCAGGCGAATAAAATCGCGCTCGAACCGCTCTACAAAACTCAACAGATAAGAGGCAATAGAAACCGGCTGGGCACGCTGGAGATGTGTGTAGCCCGGCATGATATCTTCCGTATATTTGCCTGCCAGTTTTACAAAAGCTTTTTGAAGCAGCGTTATCCTGGCCTGCAGAATCTCAATCTCGTCCCGCATCCAGAGCCTTATATCGGTCGCCACCTGGTCGTTGCGACTTCTGCCGGTATGAAGTTTTTTTCCTGCCGGGCCGATTCTTTCGACCAGTGCGGTCTCGATTGCCATGTGAATATCTTCATACTTCTTTTCGAATTTGAACCGCCCTACCGCTATGTCCTCACTGATTTGGATAAGACCGTCTTTGATCTGCTTAAATTCATCTTTGGTAATCAGCTTCTGCTCGCCTAACATCTGCGCGTGAGCAATTGAGCCGACGATATCATATTTGTACAGACGCTTATCTATCGAGATCGACTCCACAAAATCGACTGTCAACTCATCCGGCTCGCCGGCTAACCGCTTTTCCCAGCTCTTTTCTGTCTCAGCCATTTTTTCTGCTCCAAAAAAATTCCTGTTGCGCAAATCATACGCCCCGCCATAACCTGTGTCAACCATTCCATTTTGAATCTTCAAGCTCTCCCTCACTCCGAAAAAACACAATCTCTGTTTCATAGAACTTACCGATTGGTATGGGCAAAAAAAATTTTACAGAAATGAAAATGCCTGTGGTTTATAAAAAAGCGGGATTTGACCTGGCGGGAAATAAAAAAATGGGAGAGCCTTAAGGCTCTCCCTATATTCATGTGGCTCTTTCCTTATTTTTTTTAGCCCTTGCTTATTTTGCCCGGATTACGATCTGACATGTGGGCAACTGCATAAGATAGACAAAATAAGTTCAAACTAACATGGCCGGATTGGTCATTTTTTAGAGCCACCCATTTGCTCTTATCAATACTAATAATCGGCATTGTTTTCTGGAAATCTTGAATCTTTTTGAGCATGTGATATTAGCCTCTGCCATTTCTGAACTTACGCAAAAAACAATTTGAAGTAGAACATCTGAACCGATAATATTATACTTATCTACTTAAAAATTAGATACAAAATTCGAGGAGAAGTAGTTATGGAAAACAAAGAGAACATGCGAAAATGGAACCTGGACTTTTCCAGCATAGCCATTGGTTTTTTGCTGGCATTGTGCCTGATATTTGTCGTTGGTGCGGCCGGTAGAAATGACAACAGCAAGGGAAAGTACCAATGTTGTGCCGCAGGAACCGATGAGCTTGCTGTATTCGTTATCGACACACAAACTGGACAAACCTGGAGGCTGGGCCGTAGTTCAACATATGACTTCGGAACTCCACAATCACCAAAGTCTACACGGCAAAGTATTTTACCGCTTGTAGAATGAGATAGACATAGCATAAGATTGTCCTGACAGAAGTGATGGTTTGATATAATCCCGCTATTTAGGATATTTATATGTCTGTAAAAGTGCTTGGAATATCAACAAGCCCCAGAATCAAGGGTAACAGTGATTTGCTTTTATGCCGGGCCCTGGAAGGCGCCGAATCGGCCGGCGCTCAAATTGAATACATTCATTTGACCGATTATAATATCGGCCCGTGCACCGAGTGTAATTCCTGTTACACAACAGGCAAATGTAAGGTAGAAGATGATTATGAGCCGCTTCTGGAAAAATTACTAAATGCGGACCGTCTGATTTTCGCAACGCCGGTATTTTTTATGACCATCTGTGCCCAGGCAAAGATGCTTATCGACCGAGGCCAGTGCCTTTGGGCATATAAATACGTACTAAAAAAGCAGCTTTTTAATCCCGAATGCGATCGGCGAGGAATGGTAATAGCCGTCGGCGGCTCAAAAAGCACAAAGCAATTCGATGGCATCCGCAGGACGATGAAGGCTTATTTTGATTCTCTCCAGATACAATATGTTGCCGGTTTGTTTGTTAACAAAGTTGATGGTCGTGGTGATATTGAAAAACATCCTTCAGCTCTCAAAGAAGCTTACCGCCTCGGATCTGTATTAGCTGCCACTGACGTTTCACTTCCGCAGAAACCTACTGACATTGAATTGACTTAATTGTCCCCCTGCCCCTGATGTTTGTTGCCGAAGCTTATCGTGTATCTTTTGATAAATGAGCCTTGATTTCGTTTCGCTCCCGAAAGTGCCTATTCGGATGGATATTTTGGTTGTCTGTTCCGCAGTCCTTTTAAGTGTTATTTTAACTTTTTTATCCTGGGCGTCACGCGCATTAATCGTGGCTGTGAGTGCATCTTTTGATTTGTTAATGACTCTTAGCTCAAGCTCCTCGACCGCTTTGACGGCCGCTTCATAAACCACATCGAGATTCTCCGACTCGACGGCTTCCAGATCGCCCCTGACATACGCGATAGTGCCGGCGGCCCCAAGACCGACTGCGGCAACGACACAACCCTGGCTAAAAACGGCTATTCCAATTAGAAGAAATTTGAGAAGGACTTGTTTGGTTCGCATCTTAGCACTCCTTTTTGCTTTCGTATTATTCCTGATAGAATAAATGAATTATATCAAAGCAAAGCATCTGTCAAGCCTGTCTTTATACTTTTTTCAAACGAAATATGTGAAAGTAATTCGTTTCTTGCCTTGCTGTACTACTGGATTTTCTTATCCAGCCCCACGAACACAAGACATTTTATGGAATCACCTTAAGAGTTTGCAGGTTAGGCAGATTCTTTCGGAGGCGTCGCAAGGCAGCATCGCTGAAAGCGTTAGCAGAAGTAATACTCAGGCGTCTAAGCGACTTAAGCCCCTCAAGGTGATGCAATCCCAGGTCTGTAAAGTTTCCGTCAGTGATATATAACTGGGTTAATTTTTCCATATTAGTCAGGTGCTCCAATCCCTTATCAGTCATATTGGGACCACCGATAGAAAGACGCTCCATATTTGTCTTTCCAGCCAAGTATGACATACCCTTGTCGCTAAAATTTTTAGGGCTGACACTCAGCCATTTCAAACGTTTTAGCTTGGCCAGGCACGCCAGATCCTCATCACTAAATGAATTACCTGAGCGAGGCTGGAATCTTAATCTTAATTCTTCAAGGTTGACTAATCCTTTAATATCTAATACAGAGTTATCCCTTATAAGAGGTTTAACGCCCAGTTTCGTTAAATTAGGCATTGCATTAAGCTGAGCCAGTCCTGAAATAGTGACCTTTGTAAAATCTAAATCAAGACTTTCCAGAGACTTCAGTGCTGTCAACTTTGCCACGCCGACATTGGTCACCGAACGAGCGCACAAAAGTGAGAGTTTATTTAGATTAGTCAATTCGGCAATATATGACATGCCTTCATCAGTAATCCCCTTGCCACCTACACGTAGTTCCTCAAGCATGCGCAGTTTTGTGATATATCTTAGCCCAATATCTGTGATCGGACTATTCGAACTGCAACCGACCATCAGATATTTAAGATTATCAAGTTTAACCAGGTGGGCCAGACCCTGGTCAGTTATATAGGAAGGATAGCTTGGTAACTGTAAATATTCAAGCGACCTGATCTGCCCCAAAGGCACCATTCCATCATCTGTCACCTGCGTAAAAAGAAGAGACAGCTTTTTAAGTGATGTAATCGATTTAAGGTGGGCAAGACCCGCATCCGTAACCTTCGTTCTATAAAGACTTAGATTCTCCAGTCCAGAGCACTTTGATAGGTGTGCCAGACCAGCCTCCGCTATCGGCAAACGGCCAAGATTCAGGATTCTCAGCGAAGGGACGTTTTTTAAATGAGCCATTCCGGCATCCGTGAACTTTTCGCCCTGAAGCACAAGGTATCTCAGGCGAGGCAACTTCGCCAGGTGAACAAGACCGGCATCATTAACGCTAATACGGATTTGTCCGGCCTCATCTTTGTATACACTTCCGAGATCCAGTTCTTCAAGTTTTGTCAACTTTGCAAGTTGATGCAATCCGGCATTGGTAAATCTATTTGAACCGCAGTACAAACCTTTCAGTGATGATAATTCAGCTACATAGCCTAATCCCGTATCGGTAACTCTTCTTGGTAAATCAAGGTATTCCAAGGACTTCAAGTTCCTAATAAATTTCAATCCTTTATCACCGATATTCGTTGTCTTCAGAGACAGGACCTTCAGTCCAGTCAAATGCGCGATGTGCGGCATACACCTGTCGTCCGGCACGGGGCCATCAGGATATTGGCCGTGTATAGTAAGCTTGTAGAGATCGTCAGCACCGAGCTTCACAAGCGGTGACAGATCCTTCCATACGTCTGGATCTATTGACAGGGACAATCGCTTACCGGACGGGACAGCGACCCTGCCCTGGGCCTCACCGAAGTATTCCCACTCAGTACCATCTATCCAATGGTAAAAGGTCTCGATATGTCTTACGGCATTTTCGTCCTGGACCATAAGCCGACCCATGGACCGCTCCTTTGGAAAATGCAGAACACGTTCTATACTCGCCGGTTCGGCGGATTCTGCCTGTTTCATCTGGGATTTACGAATCAATTCCCACGTGCTGGGCTGTTTTTCTTTTGGTGCTTGTTCCGTAACTCCTGTCCAGGCAACCGACATAAAACCGGCACAAATCAATAATGCGATTAGAAATGTCTGTTTATAGTTTCGCATTTTCGGCCTCCTTTTCATCCTTCGTAGTAATACTACGGAGAATGGAGATTTTTTCATCCAGCTAATTGAGCCCGAAACCTCATCTTGTAATATTGTAGTCCTGCTGTATTTATAGACGAAACAGAAGGATTTTCGTTACAACAAATATCTTTAAGATATGAGTTTTTGACTCATTTATAATCTGCATAGGCTACAACAAGAGCAAACATTCAATTGAAGCGAAAAATCACCATTGTGCTTCGTGATAGACCTGGAGTGTTTTTGATATCATGTTACTGACTGAGTGATTTTTTTTCAAATGCTCCTGTGCATTTTTTGCGATTTTTCGTGCGAATTCTCGTCTGCTGAGCAGGCGTTGCAGTGTCTGCATAATGCTAAGATCCTCGTTAGGACTAAAAACAACTGCCGTCTCATCCTCAATGATCAAATCATCAACTCCACCCTTGCAACCTGCCACGGCGGATCCAACACTCATTGCCTCCAACAAAAAAGGGTCAAAAGCGGTGGTTGGCTGAGGCCGTATGAAAATATCCCCTGCCCCAAGAACTAAACGCCATAGAGTCGCTCTCGGAACAATAGTAACAATCTGCGACAAACCCAGCGCAGCCAATAATTTCCATAATTGTCTCTCTGCCCGCCCGCCACCTATTACAACTATCATGAATTCATAACCATCAATTCGCAAATGCCTGAGAGCACTGAATAAATTCTCAAACTCATCGGTATTACGAAACGGATGAGCCGTCACTATCGTTGTAATCCTGGCGGGCTCAGAAAAACAAAATGCAGTTTGTGTTGTGAAAGTGCCGATGTTTATTTTCCGAACTCGGTCGGCTAAGCGAGGATTAACCTTGGCAACATTAGCCGCGATACTCTGAGCCGGCACAACGATTCTTGCACATTGTTTTGACGAAATGGCTAACCGGCTCCATCGTTCCTGTAGCGAATTTACTGTCAGCAAATAAGGCATATCCAACTGGCGAGCTAATTGATGCACATGTGTAACTTGTGTTTCGCACAGGCAATGTAAGACATTAGGCTTAAATTTTGCGAGTCTTTCAACAAGTACCTTTTTATTTAGATATGCAATTAAAGGCAGTTCAAAAGGCGAATATCTGATGACTTCGGCGGCACCGAGGACAATAGAACTCACGTCACTTTGCTGCGGGCAAACCAAAACTACCGGAATCGAATTATCTGTTAAGCCAACCAGCAGATGCCCCAAAAACATCCTGTACTCAGTGACAGTACGTTCAGAGGCAATCAGGGCTACTCGAGGCAACTTTTTTTTAGCATTTTCCAACGTCAAGTTCTCGCACTCCTGATAATTTTATATAACAAGAATGAACGGATAATATACTATCGTAAAAACACTTTTCTATCTATTGAGAAATTTATCTTTCATCCGTACTATTGTAATTTCAGGACTTGTGCGAATATAAACAATATTCAAGCTATTTGTTCCGGAAAAAATTCAAACTTTGCCGTTCCTTTTCCACAATAGACTTATCCGTATGGATTTAACCTTGCGATTATCCGTTGATTTGGTATAAACTGATTATATAGAAAGGGAAGATTATGGGGCGATTGCTTGTGATTGCTAACAGATTGCCGTTTAGTGTAATAAAAAGGGCCGGAAAGTTTAATTTTCGCTCCAGTCCCGGAGGACTTGCCGTCGGGCTTTCTTCTCTGCCCAAATCTTATGAGCGTCTCTGGATAGGTTGGCCGGGAATAACGAATGAAAAATTAACTATCCATGACAAAGAACAAATCAGAGAAAAACTGGCTAAGGAAAATTGCCTGCCCGTATTTCTTTCCGAAAAGCAAATAGAACGATATTACCTGGGATTCAGCAACAAAACAATTTGGCCTCTTTTTCATTACTTCCCCACGCGTACGATATGGGAGGACCGTTTTTGGATAACCTATCAGCAGGTGAATCATGCTTTTTTCGAGACGGTGGCAGGTATCGCTGAGCCGGGAGACTGCATTTGGATTCATGATTATCAATTAATGCTTCTTCCACAACTTCTAAGAGAAAAATTCCCTGGCTTGGAAATCGGTTTTTTTCTGCACATACCCTGGCCGTCGTTTGAATTGTTCCGACTTCTACCCTGGCGTGAAGAAATTCTCAACGGCATATTGGGAGCCGATTTAATCGGCTTCCACACATACGATTATGTCCGGCACTTTCTCAGCAGTATCTGCAGGATTATGGGCCTTGAACATACTTTGGGCCAGGTCGGCATGGGTAACCGTGTTATTAAAGTCGATGTGTTTCCTATGGGTATCGATTACAAGAAATACTCCCAGTCCATAAATAATACCGGCACAAAAAAGGAAGTAGATAAAATACTTAAGACAGTCGGAAAACGCAAAATCATCATATCTATAGACAGGCTGGATTACACCAAGGGTATTATCCAGCGATTGGAGGCGTTCGATTTATTCTTATCAGAAAATCCCGAATATAAGGAGAAAGTCACGCTCATCATGGTCGCTGTCCCTTCACGTACCGACGTTGAGGATTATCAGATACTCAGAAACAGGCTTGAGCAGCTTGTCGGCAGGATAAACGGCGAACAAGGTGCAATCGGCTATATCCCCGTTTGGTACCTATACCGTTTTATGCCGTTCCATAAAATTGCCGCATTATATAACGTTGCCGATGTGGCTTTAGTGACACCTCTAAGAGACGGGATGAACCTGATAGCAAAAGAATTCATAGCAAGTAAAACCGAAGGCAGAGGGGTTTTGATTCTCGGCGAGATGACCGGTGCCGCAAGTGAGCTGGGTGAGGCCCTGATAGTAAATGCTTATAATAAAGTGGCAATAGTACAAGCCATTAAAGATGCCCTCGATATGCCATTACTGGAACAAATCGAGCGCAACAGGCTGATGCAGGAAAGAATTGCACGCTATGATGTCTCAAGATGGAGCAGTGACTTTATACAGGCTCTATCGGATATCAAAAAAAAGCAGCAGGAGCTTTATGTCCACAAACTATCTGAATCCACAAGGCAGAAATTGATTACGGATTACAGCAGAAGCCGAAAGCGTTTGCTGCTGCTTGATTATGACGGCACACTTGTAGGTTTCAGGGGTAAACCGGCACAGGCCGGACCCGATGAAGAAATCATGAACATATTGCGGAATCTATCGGATAACAAGAATAATAAAGTTGTTATCATAAGCGGCAGAGATAAACAAACGCTGGAAGAGTGGCTCAGTAGTCTTAACGTCTCGTTAGTTGCCGAACATGGGGCCTGGATCAAACCGAGAGACCAGGAATGGCAGTGTATGCAGCCTCTTGAAACTCGATGGAAAGATACAATTAGACCTATTCTCGAGCTTTATTCTGATCGAACGCCCGGTTCTTCGGTTGAGGAAAAAGATTTCGCGTTGGTCTGGCACTATCGAAGAGCAGATCCCGAGTTTGCCAACGTTCGCGGGCAGGAACTCAGAGGTGCTTTAGTGAATCTAACCGAAAACCTCGATGTTGGTGTGTTTGAAGGAAATAAAATCCTTGAAATAAAAAATGCGGGAGTGAATAAGGGACGCGCGGTCGAATACTGGACGGGAAACCAAAAATGGGATTTTTTACTGGCGGCCGGTGACGATTATACTGATGAAGAAATGTTTCGTGCCCTACCGAATGGGGCCTATTCGATTAAGGTAGGACTCAGTATTTCAAATGCAAGATTCCAGGTGGATACTCTGAACGAAATCAGGTCATTACTCAAAGAGTTAGCGAGGAATTAGTATGTTAAGTCTTGAAGAATTCCGTGGAATTGTACCCGATGAGACATTAGCCGAAATATATGCCAGAGCAAGAGGCCTTTACGGCAAACATATTGTGCATGTAAACAGTACCTATATGGGCGGCGGAGTGGCGGAAATACTCTATTCATTAGTTATGCTGATGAACGATGTTGGAATAGATACCGGCTGGAGAATTTTGCATGGCACACCAGATTTCTTCGAGATAACCAAAAGCTTTCATAATGCTCTCCAGGGGGCAAAGATAAATCTCACTGAAAATAAAAAGGAATTGTACTTACAGGTCAACGGAAATTACTCAAGATTCACTCACTTCGACCACGACTGTGTTATCGTGCACGATCCGCAGCCGCTTGCATTAATAAGGTCATACAGGAAACGCCAGCCTTGGATATGGCGATGCCATATCGACTTGACAGAACCAAACGAACAATTATGGGATTTCCTTACAGGCTTTCTGCTCAAATACGACCAGATTGTTGTATCAAGCGAAAAATACTACAAAGAAGACCTCCCAATAGACCAAAGGCTTATATGCCCGGCCATTAATCCGCTGAATCATAAGAACAAGGAAATACCGGAGAAGACTGTATTAGAGTATATCAAAAAAGCCGGTATTCCAACGGATAAGCCGGTAATCACTCAGGTCTCTCGGCTCGATCCATGGAAAGATCCTGAAGGCGTGCTCGAAGTATTCAAACACGTAAAGGAAAAAATCGATTGTCGGCTGCTCTTTTGTTATAACCTTGCCGGCGATGACCCGGAGGGTGTCCAGATGTACACCAGGACTTTTCGCAAGGCAAGGAAATACGTCGATAAAGGGGAAGTATTGTTTGTAGTAGGTAATAATGATTGCTTAGTAAATTCGATCCAGAAGTTTTCAAGTGTCGTTATCCAAAAGTCAACTAAAGAAGGCTTCTGCCTGTCGGTTACAGAGGCTCTTTGGAAAGGTACTCCGGTCGTAGCTTCGAATGTCGGCGGCATCCCTTCTCAAATTGTTGACGGTGAGAGCGGTTACCTGCTCGATCCGTATGACATTGAAGGATTTGCCGAGAGAATCGTCCATATCCTCAAGAATCCGGATGCGGCAAAAAGAATGGGGGAAAAGGCCAGAGAAAAAGTCCGGAATGAGTTTCTTATAACACGACTGCTCTCCGACTATCTTGATATGCTCAACGCCGTAATAAATCGGGATTAATTGTTAATTAATTATTGATTTGCTAATGCGGCTTTCTCAGTTCACTGTCTTCCAAAGCTGCCTTAATAGATTATGCTCTATACGCCGGGAAGATTTCGTTTTTCACTCGTGTATCGGCGTTGTCTGCAGCAGATTCATAACGCGCATTATGATATATCAAGTCGAAGGGGGTTGTGTGATTTGTTTTGTCAGATCGTTAAGCAGTGAGTTCATTTTCGGGTCGGTATCTTTTGCCTGGCTTATCTTGTTACAGGCGTGCATGACGGTCGTATGGTCGCGTCCACCTAAGTGTCCCCCAATTTCTTCGAGACTGTGTTTGGTGAGATTCCTGGCTAAAAACATGCAAATCTGACGCGGCTCTGTGATACTTTGACTGCGTTTTTTGCTCTGCAAATCTGCAAGGCGGACATCAAAATGATTCGTGACAACACCGATAATGTCGGTAATACTGATATGTCTGGCGGAGGCCTTGATTTGTCCGTCCAGAGCTGTCTGAGCCAGCTCCAGATCAATTTCTCTGCCGGTCGTTGTTGCCACGGCATAAATCGTTGTCAAAGCACCTTCCAATTCCCTGATATTTGCATGTACCTTTCGGGCGATATATTCGGCTATTTCATCAGAAATACTTAGATCTCGAAGATGTGCTTTTTTCTGGATGATTGCTACTCTTGTCTCGTAGCTCGGCGGATCAATTCTGGCAACCAGACCCCAGTTAAATCTGCTTATAAGACGGGCTTCGAGTGAAGGTATCTTACCTGGCGGACTGTCGGCACTGAGGATAATTTGTTTACCATTGTTGTAAAGGGCGTTAAAGGTGTGGAAAAATTCCTCCTGGCTCTGCTCCCGCTCTCGCAAAAACTGAACGTCGTCAATTATCAGCGTATCGACGCTGCGAAACTGGCTTTGAAAACCGACAAGATTTCCTTCCTCGATTGCTCTGATAAATTTGTTCACGAACTCTTCACAACTTAGGAACTGGATGACCGTGTTTTGAAACTTGCGTCTTGCATCGAAGCAGACGGCGTGTAAAAGATGTGTCTTTCCCAGACCTGAATTACCATAGACAAAAAGAGGATTATAAGTGTTCCCAAGAGACTGACTGACTGCAACACAGCTTGCATGTGCAAGTCGATTGCTTGGCCCGACGACGAAATTGTCAAAGGTATAGTCGGGATGAAGTCTGAGGCCCGGTTCGCCACGGCGGGAGGTGCTATCGAGTTTTTCATGAGCGCCAACATTGAAGTCTACTGCGATAAGATGGCCGGTTATCTGTTGGGCCGCTCGTGTGAAACTATTTTTACAATTCTCCTGCAAAAACTGAGCCGTTACCTCATCAGGACAACCTATTCCCAGCGAACCACCGTCCAGATGCAAAACCGTTAACTTCTCAAACCATTTGCGGGCATTGGCTGGGTCGAGTACCTTTGCACGCTTAAGTATGTCAGCGAAAATATCTTCAATTTCGTAGGTTGCCACACCGCCATCCCTTGTGAATCGATGCCCTTTATAAAAAGCAACTTTCTGTCAGAACGTCCCTGTCAAATAGCCCCCCACCCACATACTCGGTGCGAGCTTATGCTCATTCTGTGTGGGACAATAGTGAAAACCTAACTGGATTTGTTCGGTTTGTCAAAAGATTTTTTTCTTCTTACGGCAAAAAACAAAAAGCTCAAAGTCATTTCGCGATGAATTAAATATCTTAAAAAATAAATCTTCGCCGGACTTGAAATTTTTACAAATCCCGATACTATCAAAGCTGCATCTGCACACTTGGAGATGAACAAGTAATTTATAATTATGTGCGAAGTTATTTTGTTGAGAGGCGAACGACTATGGGAATTTTCTCTAAGACAGCCGGGTATTTCAAAGACAGATTAGGCAAAACACGAGATAAAATCGCAAATTCGCTTTCATCGGTACTTAGTTTGAGCAGAAATATCGACGAATCCCTTCTTGATGAACTGGAAGAAACACTTATAAGCGATGATATCGGCGTTGAGACGACCCTCAAGCTCGTATCTGAGCTTCGAGAAGCTTACCGCAGCCGACAGATTGCAACAACCGACGATATAGTACCGTTTCTAAAGGAACATATAAAAAGCTATTGGCCGGATCGCGACAGGCAATTACATCTGGCTCAGAACGGCCCGACAATCATCCTTGTTGCCGGCGTAAACGGCACCGGTAAAACGACAAGTATAGCCAAGCTCGCATATATTTTAAGCCGGAATGACAAAAATGTCCTGCTGGCCGCCTGCGATACGTTCCGTGCCGCTGCCGTTGAGCAGTTGACTATCTGGGCCGAACGCATCGGCGTCCAGATTGTGAAACACCAGACAGGCGGAGATCCGGCTGCAGTGGCCTTTGATGCCTGCGAAGCAGCTCTGGCAAGAAACACAGATATCCTGATTCTCGATACGGCGGGCCGATTGCACACAAAAACGGACCTGATGAAGCAATTGATTAAAATACGCGATGTGGTCGCTCGTAAAATCCCCGACTCTCCACATGAAGTGCTGCTGGTCCTCGACGCTACTACCGGCCAAAACGCAATCTCTCAGGCAAAAATGTTCACAGAGGCAATAAATGTAACAGGGATCGTCTTAGCCAAACTCGACGGTACCGCACGGGGTGGAATCGTTATCGCTATCAAAGATCAGCTCGATATCCCGGTCAAATTCGTCGGCTTAGGTGAAAAGCCGGAAGATATCGCAGAATTCGACCCCGCTACGTTCGTCGAAGCACTATTCGATTAACAAGGCAGAGGGAATTTCGGATAAGCAAAAAAACTATAAAAAAATATTTTTCTCACAATTTTCTCATTTTAAATTAGATATTATCGTGGTCAAGAAAGCCGAAACGCATTGGCAGGCCTGACCACGGTGGCAGGCTGTGAAATTGTTGATCGTTTTACATAAGGAGACTTAAAATGAAACGGAAATACTTGAGACTGACTGGTATTGTAATGCTTATTGGGGCGATGGCCTGCATACTGGCTTACGGGGCCAAAACCGGCGAAGTTTCGCTTCCTGATGTGGTAAAGGCGGCAATCAATAAGCTCTACCCCAAAGCGACCATCGAGGAGGCCGAAGTGGAAGAAGAAGGCGTGAAGGTCTATGAGATTGAACTCAAACAGGATGGGCAAGAGTTTGAGGTAACGGTCGCGCCGGACGGGACAATAATTGAAACAGAGGCTGAGATTACTTTGGCTGACGTTCCCGAAGCCGTGAAGGCAGCAGTTGCCGGGGCCGCCGGCGGAGCAGAGGTAAAGGATATCTGCAAGGAGATTACCTATGCGGTTGTCAAGCTGGTTGCGCTGGATAAACCACAAACTACTTATGAGGCGGAAGTAGTCATCGACGGACAGGAAGTCGAGCTCAAACTCGCCGCTGATGGAACCATACTCAGCAGGGAAGTCGAGGACGATGACGATGATGAGGGGGACGATGACGATGAAGATGACAATGACGACGAGGATGAGGATGAACAAGAAGTCTCGATTGACGAGGTGCCTGAAGCTGTTAAGGCGACAATTTTGAAAGAGGCCGCCGGTGCTGAAATCAAGGAAGTCGAGATGGAGATCGAGGATGGAAAAACCATCTACGAAGCCGAAGTGATCGTAGACGGACAAGAGGTCGAGATCAAAGTGGCTGCCGATGGAACTCTACTCGGTAAAGAAGTAGAGGACGAAGATGACGAAGATGACGATGAGGAAGAATAGAGAAAGATAGTTGTTCTCATCATTTTCTCATTTTTCTTTATGTAATATCACATTTGAGAATACCTGGATAGAGGTTCAAGTTTCTACGAAGGACGGCCTGAGAACGGTCTCAGGCTGTAGAATTGTTGGTTGTGTTGTATAAGGGGAATTTTTTTAAATTAATGCTTGTCGATTGATTGATATTGTAGTATACAGGGGGTCTTGATTTTACTTACATTCGGGGCGCATATATTTTCAGCTTTGCTTCCTAAGATGATTAAAGATGTAATCAATGATTGTTTGATATAAAATCGGTCATCAGTGTTAAGAACATCAATCTCAAAGTGACTATTGATGGAACCTTAATAAGCAGGCAAGCCGAGGACGATGATGAAAAAGATGATCAAAATGACTATGTGTTTAAGGAAGTCTTCGCATTCCGCGCGGTGTTGTGAGGAGAACAGGAGACATCTTTGAGAAGTGAACGAAACAAACAATGAAAGGACCAAACATGAAATTAGCTATTTGTAAGCTATCACTACTATTTGCAATGATATGTATCTTTATCCCGCATTTAGCTGAGGCGCAACCTATAGATGAGAGCGCATTGTTTGAAACCAACAGTCTTAGTGCTCGCCAGGGACTTTACCAACCTACTCCTGATTTCGGGAAATTTTTTGCCGGTATAGCTCCAATCGCTGAATTTTTAGCTGTTTCTGACGATTCGAGCGCATCACAGGGTTCTGGAGTACTATTCGGAAATGTAGAGGATAAGCTCAAGATCGGAGCACGTTTTGGCATATTAGTAGCCGATGGCGAACCTGCTAATGACATGCCGTTTTACGGTGTATATGGAAGTTATTTATTATCACCCGACTGGTACCTGGGCGTTGGTGTCGACTTCTTCGATTTTGATTTTGAGCGTCCTTATAGAGTGCTCGGGCTGCAATCTACTATCGTGAAAGATGCCCCTGTGTCCAATACGGTTATTAGCGCATGGATCGAGCGAGAATTTGGACAAGATTCTCAAGCGTTGAAATCCTTTGCACTGGCAGGAATAGGCTTTGGCATGCTTGATGTAGATGATTTGCGTGGGGATGTATCGGGAGGTGGCACTTACAACATTACCACGGACGGCGGAACTGAAGTCATCCCCTTCATAGGCGCGGGACTTCGGCACAGTTTAACTAAACGTATTGATGTTGAAATCACGGCTCGGGCTGAGTATCACGTTGGGGGCTGGGACGTCAAGGATCTTAACTCGGGCCTGACAGCGTCAGTAGATGATTACCTGGGCTACGGAGCTTACGTGGGGCTGGCATACAGGTTCTAACTAACAGTAATTTTTTAGAAGAGTTGGATATTCGTAATTATCATTAATCCATATTGGGAGCATTACTGAGCTTCGCTATTATGGATGACAGATTTGATCCATAAGTTTATAATAGAATTCGCAGAGCAATCTAAAAAGCAGGTGTGGCTCAGTATGCTTTTTCTTATTATAGGCTTCAGATGCGATTATTACTTATAGAAGACTTTCGGCCATTGCGGAAATCCCTTGCAAAAGGGCTGCGCGAGGCGGGTTTTGCAGTGGATACCACGGGCGATGGCCAGGAGGGTCTTTGGTATGCAATGGGTAACGAGTATGATGTAATTATCCTCGACCTTATGCTGCCGGGCATGAACGGCCTCGAAATCCTCAAGAAGATTAGAGCACAAGGACAAAAATCCCATGTCCTTATACTTACGGCCAAAGACACCATACAAGATCGCGTAACAGGCTTAGACCTCGGCGCCGATGATTACCTGGTCAAGCCGTTCGCTTTTGAAGAACTTCTGGCACGCGTGCGTGCATTACTGCGTCGCAGCTATCGTCAGAAGAATCCTTGTGTAAAAATCAAGGATTTGCGGATCGATCTTACCGCGCAGAGGGTTTGTCGCGGCCGAGAAACAATTCAGCTTACGCCACGGGAATATGCACTCTTGGAATACTTAGCTATGAGGGCCGGCCAATTGGTGTCCCGCTCAGATATATGGGAACACGTCTATGAGTTCAGCTCATCTGCGTCGAGCAATGTGGTGGATGTTTACGTTGGCTATCTGCGCAAAAAAATTGAACGACCAAATAAACCTGCTTTGATTCACACTATCCGGGGCCGTGGATATATGATGGGAGAAAAATCTTGATACGCTCACTCCGAACTCGTTTACTCGCCGGTATAATTGGCGGGATAATACTGCTGTTGACAATCTTCAGCCTGTTTATATACGTGGTGATTCGTAGTGCATTGGTCGAACAGTTCGACACCACACTGGCATCAATTGCACAGGTACTGGCAGGCTCGGTCGAAATCGATGGTGACGAAATCGAGTTGGAGTTTGAAGTGCAACAGATGCCGGAGTTTCAAAACTCCGAGCATCCCACTCTCTACCAGCTCTGGAGAACTAACGGCACGGTAGTGGCCAAATCTCCTCTGTTGGGTACGCAGGACCTTTTCCGCCTTGAGGGAATCCTCATGGAACCTGTTTTTGAGAGCTCACGGGACAATAACGGTAAACCTCAACGAGCGGTTGGCCTGAAGTTCGTGCCAAGGACCGCAGACAATGATGATGATAATGAGGAAAACAGCCGGCCAACAAATGAACAAACACTTACTTTAGTAGTTGCTCGGGATGCCGGCGACTTGCTGGGCCAATTGCGTTTCTTACGCGGGCTTCTCTTGATAGCTTCAGCGGCGGTTATCGCTCTGTCCTTTCTCATTGCCGTTATTGTAGTCCGACAGGGCCTTCGCCCTTTGAATTTCATTGCCGCCGAGATTGGGGCCATCAGTGCGAACAGTCTAACGACTCGAATTGGTGCTAAGCATGTACCAACAGAGATGGTTCCAATTAAGAACCGCCTCAATGAGTTGTTATCTCGACTGGAAGCCTCGTTCAACAGAGAGCGGCAGTTCAATGCTGATGTCGCCCATGAGTTGCGAACGCCACTGGCCGGGATACGTTCGACGATCGAGGTCTCGCTAAGGCGCGCCCGTGACAATGATGAGTATAAGAGAGTCCTTTCTGATTGTCAGGCTATCGTTGAAAATATGCAGACAATGGTCAATAATCTGATGATGCTTACTCGACTGGACTCTCAGCAAATCGACTTAAACTCCGAGCGGATTCAACTGGCCGAACTGGTGAATTCCTGTTGGCGCTCTTTTCGTAACAAAGCATATGAGCGCGAAATCGTTTTTGAGAATCGTATTCCTGTCGAAATGTCTTGCCGGTCGGATTCGGAGCACCTGTCTATGATTTTCATGAACCTTATGGAAAATGCCGTTGAATATACCGATGAAGGTGGGCAAATCTGGACAACAGCCCGGCAAACAGATGGTTCTCTGGAACTCGCCGTCTCTAATACCGGTTGCCGGATGACCACGGAGCAAGTCTCACAAGTGTTCGACTGCTTTTGGCGTGGTGACTCATCACGCTCAGACACCGGCAATCATTGTGGTTTGGGTCTGGCCTTAGTTCAAAGGCTGGTAACGGCATTAGGTGGTTACGCCGTAGCTGAATTGCAGCCTGGCGGAATATTTATCGTTCGACTGGTCTTGCCTTCAAGCCGCGAAAATAAAAACGCAGGGGGCTGATTGGAGCCTGAATTTTTTTAGATTCTTGGGGAGTTACCCAGATACTCGGTCTTCGGCAACTCGCCGACCAGCGGCATTGCATATTCCACGAATGCGTCGGTAACGCCGTTGCCTTCGGCATTGATAAATTCATCCGGCATGGGTTTGGTTTTTTCCGCCACGTTTTTAAGCTCGGTCTGGAACAGCTCGATAGCATAATTGGCTCCGTTGCCGGTCCGTCTGATTGCAACCGAGCCGCTGTCATGCTCCATCGCCATCTTGACCGCCTCTCGTCCACACCAGCGCGCTTCCCTGACGTCCACAGGAGATTGTAAGCCCACAAAACTTCTCTGTAGATAACCAAATGTATCCGCACGAACACGCTTGACTTTTAGCTTGGTTTTTACCTGAACAGCTAAAAAGTCCGCCAGAGCACCGGTTCCGGAAAGTTGTATATTTCCGTGTGCATCGGTCTCTCTTTCTTTGGCAAGTTTTTCGGCCCATACTACACCGTCAGCGTCACAGATTCCCTCACTGACTGCAACGACACACCGGCCAAGCTTACTTAAAACGCCTTCTACATCGCTAAGGAACTTATCCAATAAAATACCTCTTTCTGGAACGTATACAAGATGCGGCCCATCATCTTCTCTTTGCTTGCCCAAAACCGAAGCGGCAGTTAAAAAGCCGGCATGCCTGCCCATTATCACGTCGATCTTAACGCCCGGAAGTGCCCTGTTGTCCAACTCGTCTCCCATCAGGGCGCAGGCCTCGAATTTCGCCGCCGTGCCGAAGCCGGGACAGTGGTCGGTCACCAACAGGTCGTTGTCTATCGTTTTGGGGATGTGAAACGAACGAATATCGAAATTCATTTCATCGGCTACGGTGTTAAGAATATAGGCGGTGTTGGCAGAATCATTGCCGCCGATATAGAAGAAGTAGCGGATGTTACGCTTCTTGAAAACTTCCATGATTTTGGCACAATATTCCTTGTCAGGTTTTTTCCTGCTGGAGCCAAGAGCAGAACACGGCGAAGCTGCAACTCCTTTCAGGGTATCGACTGAGAGCTTTTTCAAATCCACAAACTCATCATCGGCCATCCCTTCTATAGCGTGAATCGCGCCATAGAGATTCTCAATTTCCGGATGCTTGTTTGCTTCTTCGATAACACCGACTAAAGAGGCATTTATTACACCGGTCGGCCCACCCGATTGTCCTACGACTGCATTTGCTTTTGGGGCATCTGCCATTTATTTGGTTCTCCATTAAAATTTCTGCCGTTAGGCTTTCTGTGCATTTTCTTACCTGTAATTTAGAAGGAGATTATACACAGCCAATTCAAAGACACAAGGATAATCAAAAATTGGCTTTGTTTGGCTTTGTTTTTCCACAGCCAAAAGGCTGGCTTTTTTTCATAATCCTTTGCTAAAAATGAGTTTACATTCATTTCAGCAACCGCCAAATTGGCTTTGTTTTGCATTTTTTTGACCCCGGCGAAGTGCTACGAAGCCGGGTCACCCGCCAGGCAGTCTTGGCGCCTAAATATGGAATGCTTATGTTTTGTTTTAACTTTTCACTTTGAACTTTTAACTTCCTATCCGCTATCCGCTACACGTTACACGCTACACGCTATTAATAATTCTACCCAAAAATCGCCCTGATGCAATGAAAATCCCGGGCCGAAAAGGATTGGGATTTTCGTAAAAAATGTGAGGAAACTGCCTAAAAAGAGGAAAATATTGACAGTTCCCGCAGATTCTTGTAAAATCGGTGAATTCAAATGGAGGAATTTATGGTTTGTGGGAGTGTAAATGAGAAATCCCAGATAAATCAAGTTTTTCTCGAGGAGGCTAAAAAATGTTATCTAAAAGGTTAGTTGTATTGGCGTGCATTGCTGTGATATTGAGCATTGTCTCTGCCCCTGTTGTTCACGCCAATAATATCATCATGGCAGATCAGAGTTGCAGGACCCAACAAAGCAGCCCAGACACAAACATTCGCGACACCAGCAGCCTCACTATGAGGACAACAAATGAAGATCCCCCAAGGACTTATAAGTCCTGGATCAAATTCGACATCAGCGAGCTTGATGTCAGCAGGCTCGAAACGGCAACCCTGACCGTCGCGCTGAGTCGGGAAAGGACCGGTAGCAACAATTTTGACATTTCCTATGTCAATGACGACTGCCTTGATAACATTGACTGGGACGCAGATAGTCTCACCTGGAACAATGCACCGGGCAACAATACTGCCCATATCGGTGCTCTTGACACGGACAAAACCACTCTGCTTACTACAATATATTTAAGCAATGGAGTCCTTGGCGACGCGTTTACCATTGATATTCTTGAGGTCCTTGAATCTGATACGGACGGAATCGTTCAGTTCGTTTTCCATAACAGCAGTGGTCTTATGGCCCTTGCCACGCACACCCACGCCGAGGAAGCATGGAGACCTTTCATAGATGCAAACATGTGGCCAAAATACATGGCAATAAAACCTTATCCGGCCACGAATGAAAACGATGTATATCAGAGGCCGGTTCTTAGCTGGATGCCGGGGCTCTATTTAGAAGGATTGTCACCAAAACACAAAATCTTCTTCAGCGAAGACTTTAACGATGTCAGCGACGGTGTCGGCGGCGTGACGCAGGACGCCAACAACTATCCTGCCCCCGACAGCCCACTTGATTTCGGTAAGACCTACTACTGGCGGGTTG
>CAZFOQ010000014.1:0-40169 GCA_964520535.1 uncultured Pirellulales bacterium
TTTGGGCGAATGGCTGAGTTATCCGGTCGTTCAATTATCATAGGACACGAGGGAAGATTCGGATTTTCCAGTAAACGCAGTAAAAAAGCCCGTTTATCAACAATAAAACTTTGCAGACCCTGTAGATTTCCTGTACGGCTGTCAATTTTATGATCATGCTTTTGAAGCACTACTTGCATTTGTGTAAAATGCTCCGGCGACCATTCATTATCCACAACCAGATGCTTTGAAAGTCTTTGGGCATTCGTATCGAATTCTGTAAAATGCTCCAGCAAAGGAGTACCCACTTCGCTGAAAAATGCCCCAATAACCATATTCAGCTTTTTCAACATGGCACGTTTTTCTCTTTCGCCCAATATATGATGTATGATCAGCGTAACAAGCAACACTTCTATAAAGACAAAAGCAATATCGCCCAACAAATAGATGAAAATATGATGTCTGTCTCGAAAAATGAGGAAGTGTAAGGCATAGAAAAAGATCGACAACAGAATCAACAGCAGACCCCAAAGAACACGCTGGGAGATGTAACTCTTTTCCTTCATAGAGACCTCTTTGATACGCCTAAATCGGCATTATTTCTACACTGTTCACAATTGACAGCTCGATAACAGTACAAAAGTCTTGATAAACAGTCAACATCTTAATATGTTATGAGGCAGATATGGATATTTAAGAATTTGATTATGCAGAAGCGAAAATTAGGCAAAACCGATTTGGAACTAACGACAGTAGGCCTGGGCACATGGGCGATGGGCGGGCCCTGGGAGTTTGGTTGGGGACCACAGAACGACGATGACGCAATCGGGGCAATATTAGCGGCGATGGAAGCAGGTATCAACTGGATAGATACTGCACCGGCCTACGGGCTTGGCCATTCCGAGGAACTTGTCGCAAAGGCCCTTGGGCAGACAAACCATAAACCGATTATTGCAACCAAGTGTGGAATATTGTGGAACGATAAGAAACAAAAGGTAACCTGCCTGAAAAAAGAAAGTGTCCGCACAGAATGCCACAACAGCCTCAAAAGGCTAAACGTTGAAGTGATAGACCTGTACCAGATGCACTGGCCCGATCCGGAAGAGGACGTCGATGAGGCGTGGGAAGAAATGCTCAAATTAGCCGATGAAGGGAAGGTTCGTTATCTTGGAGTTTGTAACTTCAACGTTGGACAACTCGAACGTATCTGCAAGATGGGGCCGGTCGTATCACTTCAGCCGCCTTATAGTATGCTCCATCGCGAGGCGGAAGATGAACTTCTGGAGTATTGTGCCCGGCACAAAATGGGCGTTGTTGCATACAGCCCCATGCAAAGGGGACTACTAACCGGCAAATTCAGTCCGCAGCGTTTTGCAGGCTTGGCTCCGGACGACCACCGAAGGAGAAATCCTGATTTTCTGGAACCGCGATTCAGCGCTACTTTGGAACTGGTTGAATGCCTTAAAAATATTGCTGAACGCAATAGCAGAACCTGTGCACAACTGGCTGTTAGCTGGGTCCTCCGTCGAGACGAAATTACCGCCGCCATTGTGGGAGCGCGAAGGCCGGAGCAGATTATCGAAACAGCTCCTGCATCAGACTGGGATTTGGGCAAAGAAGATATTGAAGAAATCGAGAAGCTGCTGGTCGACCATCAGGCAAAAATTAAAAAGAAATAAACTAAAACGCCGGTGAAAAAATGATAAAAAATAAAGATATTTATGTAAGTCCTCTCGTTGAGAGAAACGCTTCAAAGGAAATGGCTGAGCTTTTTGGGGCCCAGAAAAAGTTCGGCACGTGGCGCAGGCTTTGGCTGGAACTTGCAAAGGCACAAAAGAAGCTGGGACTGGATATCAAGCAAAACCAGATAAACCAGATGGCCAGACATCTTGACGATATCGATTTCAAAAAAGCGGCCCGCTACGAAAAGCAGTTCCGCCATGATGTTATGGCCCATGTCTATACCTTCGCTGATGCGGCACCGAAAGCCGCCCCGATAATCCATCTTGGTGCGACAAGCTGTTATGTCGGTGACAATGCTGAACTGATAATTATGCGAGAAGCGCTGCAGCTCATTACAGCCAAACTGGCGGTTGTAATAAATCAGTTGAGCATATTTGCAAAGAAGTATCGTTCGCTTGCAACGCTGGGCTTTACACATTTTCAGCCGGCCCAGTTAACGACCGTCGGCAAAAGGGCCACACTGTGGTGCTACGAGTTCGTTATGGACTTACAGGAAATCGAACATCGTCTCGAAACGCTGCCTTTTAGAGGGGTTAAAGGCACGACCGGCACACAAGCATCGTATCTTGAATTGTTCAACGGCAATAATAATAAAGTCAAACAGCTTGATAAAGCCGTTGCCTCTGCATTCGGCTTCAACAAAATCTGTGCCGTGACCGGTCAGACATATCAGCGAAAAATCGACATTCTTATTATCAACAGCTTGGCCTCAATAGCACAATCGGCCCACAAGATGTGCAACGATATTCGGCTGCTTGCAAACCTGAAAGAGATTGAAGAACCTTTCGAAAAAACGCAAATAGGCTCTTCGGCAATGGCTTACAAAAGAAATCCCATGCGATGCGAAAGGACAACTGCTCTGAGCAGATTCGTATTGAGTCTTGCTACCAGCCCGGCGATGACTGCCAGTGAGCAGTGGCTTGAGAGAACGCTTGATGACTCCGCCAATAGAAGGCTGGTTATTCCAGAGGCCTTTTTGGCTGTCGATGGGATTTTGCAAATCCTCATCAATGTCACGGGTGGCCTTGTGGTCTATCCCAAGGTCATCGCTGCTCGCGTTGCTGCGGAACTGCCGTTTATGGCTACCGAGAATATATTAATGGCCGCTGTAAAAGCCGGTGGAAACAGACAGGTCCTACATGAAAAAATAAGACTACATTCACATGCTGCCGCTGCACAAGTGAAAAAATTAGGAAAAACAAACGATTTAATTAATCGACTCAAAGCAGACATCGGCTTTGCCAAAGTTGATTTCGATAAGGTACTGGATCCGAACAGATACATCGGCCGGGCACCGAGGCAGGTTGATGAATTCATAAGAGAGATTGTAACATCGATCCTCAAAAGATACCGTTCATCATTGAATTTAAAAGTCGAGCTCAATGTGTAGATGACGAATAATATGATACTATTTTTTGTCGGGGCGTTCATGATTCTGGGCGGTTGGACTATATTTTCCCTAAAAAAGTGCGTTTCGTGGCAACTTGGTATATATCGCAAACTTAGACTTATCTCTGAAAATAAATCAAGGGCTCCAATAAAGAAAAGCCAGCTTGTGCTGGAACATTCACTTGGCTGGGCGCTTTTGATTATTGGTGTTGCTTTGGTTTGGCCTCAGTTGGCTTGGTGTATTAATGAAAGAAACTTCAAAGAGCCCCGCAGTTCTGTCAGTAGTATCGAGGAACTAATTGCATTAACAAAAGAATGTCCAGCTGAGGTTGGTTATTACGGTAAGAATTTCAAAACCGGAAAAATTGTTGAATATCGTCCGGGGCAACCGGCATGCCTCGCGAGCATTGTAAAAGTATTCGTGCTGCTTGAGGTCATCCGACAACATGATTCGGGTCAGCTTGATTTGTCCGAATCAGTAACCATTGAAAGAAATGGCAAGAAAGAAACTTGCACAATCTCACAAGCACTCGACAAAATGATAGGGGTCAGTGACAATGAGGCTACAGGCGTTTTAGCAGCGAGGGTTGGATACGACCGTGTCAATGCCCTGGCCAGCGAACTTGGAATCAATGGGCTTAGTGACAAGATTGTCCCCGATCCATGGGTTCTTCCGAAGATTTTAGACAAAAGGGTGTTTTTCAAAAAGGTCTTGCCGGAAATGGACCTGTTGCCTCAACATGGAACAGCAAAGGCCATAGTTAAGTACTTTGAGCTGCTACACGAGAAGAAACTCATCAACGAAAAAGTAAGCTACTCTGTGTTGGAGGTTTTAGAGAGAAACCCAAAACCGTTCGCACCAGCAAGACCCGTCAGTTTTTTTAGTGTAGGTAAAGGCGGAAGTATTATTTGGAAAAGGCCATTTTTCCGGCAATACAACATGGTTGGGTGGGGGCTTTATCTTCACAGTGATTCTGAAGCAGCAGCATTTTGTTTATGGGCTGAGTGGTTTCCTGAACGCATGAAGGATGAGCAAAAGCAGAAATGGATTGATGCTATTTCAAACAGTATTGTTCGGATTCTTCTTGGAAACAGCGAAAGTCAGGTACTCTTAGAGCCTGTGCCTGATTTTGCTTCTGCGGTCGCGTTGGTGAAGATGGAAGTTGGCCTTGATGCATGGGATAAACTACTAAAGAATCCGGATACTAAAAGATTTGTAGCGGCAGTGGAATCAGGTAAAATATCACAGACGATAACTTTGGGAACAAAGATTACCCCGCTGGTTGTTTGTCAGGATGTTCCGGCAAGAGCGCATTTTACCTGGCGGTGGCGAAGTCCCGAAGGAGTCTATAAAGCAAGCGAAGTCGAATTTGGCCAGGGAGCTCTGTGGGGTTGGTTGCCGATGGTCAGCCTCGACCAGGAAGGATTATGGCACTTTGAGATTGGATACAATAAAAACAAGATATTTGAACAATCAGTACTAGTGCAAAATAACTAGGTAGTAAGACACTTTATTAACCTCAGAGGCAGACAAATTAGAAGATTGGCTCGGTAGTATCAGTGATAATGTATAATGTTAAGGATTGTATCTGATGACAAAAGATGAGTTAATTAAACGAATTAAAGAAACAGCATACCTTGAAGGCGATTTTACACTTCGCAGCGGCAAAAAAAGCAAGTACTATCTCGATAAATATCTGTTCGAGACCTGCCCGGATATACTCAAGGCGCTCGGCGAAGAATTTTCCAGGCATGTCACCGAAGATGTCACTTTGATTGCCGGAGCCGAATTAGGCGGGGTGGCTCTGGCTGCCGCTACTGCAATTGCCTCCGGCAAGAACTGGATAATCGTTCGCAACAGCAAAAAAGGATACGGCACGGGAAAATTAGTCGAGGGTGTCCTGAAGGCCGGAGATGTCGTTCTTCTGGTTGAGGACATCGCCACTACCGGGGGACAGGTCCTTGAAGCAGCCAAAGTGATTACCGAGGCCGGAGCAACTGTTAAAAAGATAGTCTGTGTTATTGACCGCAAACAGGGTGCGGCAGAAAACATCACCCAGGCCAGCTACAAATTCGAGAGTATCATCACGAAAGACGATCTTGGAATAAAAGATAAGAGCTAAGTTGTTTTTCTCTATGACCTATCAAATACGTCCGGCAGGATTCGAACCAGTAATTTCTGATTTTTGCCCTGAATGCTCGGCACCCACATTTTTGCATCCCATCCTATTGGAAAGTCGACTGAGCATGACGTAGAGTGAGGGAACGACCACCAGCGTCAGAATTGTGGCGAAGCTAAGGCCGAAGATGACGACCACTGCCATATTCCGCCACCATTGAGTGGATTCGCTTTTCGTTGCCCAGGTAAATGTGTGGAAGTCGTAGGACATCCCGATGGCCATAGGGATCAGGCCGATGACCGTGGTTACGGCGGTTAAGAGCACAGGACGCAGGCGTATGACACCAGCCTCTGCAGCGGCGGTAACGAGATCCATACCTCGCTGTTGTAATTGGCGCGTGTAGGCCAGCAGAACGATGGCATTATTAACGACCACGCCGGCCAGGCTGATCACACCGATTCCCGTCATGATGATACCGAAGGGCAGATCGCAGATCAGCAATCCTGTAAGTGCACCGATAAGTGAGAGAATCACAGTCGTCATGATGATCAGCGGTACCATCATAGAGTTGAACTGGATTACGAGCACGAGTGTGACGAGCAGTAAGGCTATACCAAACGCCTTGCCCAGAAAAGCACGCGATTCGTCCTCAGTCTCCTTTTCACCGGCGTAAGCTATCTCGTAGCCGCCCGGTAATTCGAGGCCGGCCAGGCGAGTCTGTACATCTCTGAGCACCTCAGAACTGAGGCGGCCTTCGGCGTCGGCTGTGAGGGTAACGACACGCTTCTGGTCCACGTGATTGATTGTGCCGAATCCGCCTTGATATTCGAAATGGCCAAGTGAACTGAGCGGCACGGCGTAGCCTGAGGTGTTGGGTATCTGCAGCAGGGCGAGTTCATCGATATTAATCCGTCGAGCCAAGGGCAGGCGAACGGTGATGTCATACTCGTCATTATACTGACGATATGTTCCCACTTTTGTCCCGAAGACGGCCATTTTCAGAAAGTTCCCGATAACAGCGGTGTTGACTCCGAGAAGCATCGCGTTCCGGCGATTGACTGTAAATGCCAGTTCCGGACGGGTAGCCTCTAAGTCGCTCCTAAGATTGACAACATTCGGTACCTCTGCGATACTGCGTTGGGCCTGGCTGCTGAGCTGCTCAAGTGTTTTAAAGTCTTCTCCCATAATACGAACGGTGATCGGCGCGCCCGTTGGAGGGCCATCCTCTTCTCGTTCAATCTTGATTTCGGCGCCCGAGATGTCAGCGATATCCTTCCTAATCTCGGCGATAATCTCCACAGAAGGACGCTCTCGCTCTGCGAAGTCGTAGAAGGTCAGTGTGATGTTGGCCAGGTGCGGTCCACCGGCACTGGCCATAATGTCCAAACCTCCGCCTGAAGCGCCAACATTTGTGACAGTATGTTTGATGTATGACTGATAGGGCTCAATACGTTGCTCGATCAGACGCACGATGCGGTCCGTTTCGTGGATGTTTGTGCCCTGAGGCGCACGCACGTCGATCATCGCTCGTTCCGGGTCGCCCTCTGGGAAAAATTCTGTACCCTTGCCGATCTTCGCATAAAGGCTAACCATAGCTACTAATAGACACACGGCTAAAAATAAAGTGATTGCTGGATGATCCAGGGCGGTTTTCTGAATCCGTCGATAGTTGTCAAGGAACCAGTGTTTCTCCTGCCGCTCCTTGGCTGAATGACCGGCCCAGACCGAGCAGATCACCGGGCTAAATACCAGCGCCACAAAAAGCGAGGACAGAAGTCCCAAAGACAGAGTAATGGGCAGATACTTCATAAAATCGCCCATAATGCCCGGCCAAAACATTAAAGGTAAAAAGGCACACACCGTCGTCAACGTAGAGGTGGCAACCGGCCAGGCGACTTCACGAGCGCCGAGGATGGCTGCCTCGATCCGGCCATAACCAAGCTGTACGTGACGGTAGATATTCTCCACGATAACAATGGCATTGTCTACAAGCATGCCCAGTACCAGAACCAGAGAAAACAGTACGATCATGTTCAACGTAAATCCGAGCATCTGGATAAGAAAAAAGGTAATGAGCATGCTCAGCGGTATAATCATGGCTACAATCGTGGCCGAACGCCAGCCTAAAAACAGTAGTAGTACGAATGTGACCAGAATAAGCGCAGACATAATATTGTTTTCGAGATCCGCCACAATATTGCGAATATACTTGGACATGTCGAAGGTGATGTCAAACTTCACAGCTCCGGGAACCTGCTGTTGTGCCTTGTCGATAATCGTTTTGATATAGTTGGATATGTGAACGACATTGGCGCCGACCCGTTTCTGGACGCTTAGCGTGACGTTACCGCTTTCATTGTGTCGTGAATAGCTGGTACGGTCTTTAAAAGTAGCTCGTACAGTGGCAACATCGGCCAGATAAATGGGCTTTCCGTCACGAACAGTCAGCAGTAAATGGTCCACATCTTCGGCAGTGACAAGCTCCGCCGGAATGCGCACATTGAACTTCGTACCCTCGGTTTCCAAACCACCGGCAGAGATATTCACATTTTCCGAAGGGATGAGGGCCAGAATCTCCGGGATCATCAGATTGTACATCGCCAGGCGCTCAGGGTCGAATTCCAGCCGGATTTCAGGTTCCAATGTACCCATGACATTGACCTTGAGCACTCCGGGCACGGTTTCCAGTGTATCCTGCAGGGTATCGGCGATTTCCTTGAGCTGGACGGGGGATACGTCACCGGAGATGCTGATGAGCATAATGGGGAACTCGGCGAAATTGATCTCTTTGATCGTTGGTTCTTCCGCGTCCATCGGGAGTTCGCCTTTGGCGATATCCACGCGGTCCCGCACGCGCTGGAGGGCGACCTCGGTCGGGACATCCGGATTGAATTCGACATCGATCATCGAGAGTCCCTCGGCACTGCTGGAGCGGATTTCTTTGACACCCCGGATGCTGTTTAGCTCTTTCTCGATCTTCATCGTAATGGATGTCTCTATGTCTTCCGGTGAGACACCTTCATACATCGTGCTGACCAGGATTTGTGGAATTGGAATGTCCGGGAATGCCTCGCGGGGCAAAGAGAGGTAGCTGTAGCCACCCATTAGTATGATGATGAGGGCAAGGACAGCTACGGTAGTCCGGTTCCGGATAGCAACGTCGGTGATTAGCATGGCTGGTTATTTGATCTCTTCAACAACATTGACTTTTTGTCCCGGCGCGACGAAACGATGCCCGGCGATGATTAACCTCTCACCGGGCTCCAGGCCGTCTATTATCCGGACGCGATCTACCTTGATGATTCCAAGCTTCACTTCGCGGCGTTGGGTCTCTGAAGAATTGACCACATAGACGGCATAACCGTTCTCCATCGGGATCACAGCCAACAGGGGGATTAAAATAGCGTCTTTGATCGTCTGGCGCGTCAGGCGAACACGAACAATCTGCCCGCTGCGTAAGAATCCTTCCTTATTTGGAAGAGTGATCTCCATGCTTGTGGAGCGGGTTTGCCGATTTGCCAGTTCGCTGATGAAGGTAATTGTCCCCTCAAGAGATTTTCCCCGGCCCCTGTAGTTCAGGAAGACCTCGGCATTTCGACCGATTTTGAAGAACGTAATATCTCGTTCGGGTACGTCGACAATCACTTTGACCGTATCCGTATCCACGATTTCCGCAACGGGGTTGCCCGACTGAACGTACTCTCCCACCTCGACGGGAATATCGTTCAGTACCCCGTTTATTGGGGCGAGGATTTTGGTTCGCTCCTTTCTGGTGCTGATCTCCACCAATTGGGCTTCACTAATGGCCAGTTGGGTAGTGGCATTATCCAGGTCACTACGCGAGGTGGCGTCCATTTCGACCAATTCCTTCATGCGTTTGTACTCGATCTTGTCCCGCTCAACCTGTGCTTCGGCAATTTCAAACTGGGGTTGTATCAGGTCCGTATTAAGTTGGACAAGCAAGTCATCTGCCCGTACTCTGCTGCCCTCTGCCAACGGGATTCGCTCGATGCGGCCCTCAACCTCGGCAGAGACGGTGACAATCCGATTCGGCTCAACTACTGCCGGTAGGTCAAATGTCTCAGCAAACTCCGGTTCTGCAACAACAGTCATAACCTTGACGTTTACGGGAACTGCGTCAGTGGGAGCGGCATACTGCTCTCGCTCCGGTAGTTTCGTAATCAAGGTCAGTATCGTTATCGCGGCGATAATGATAACTACTTTGGGGGCATTCCGACGAAACCACCCTTGTGTTGTCCTATCTTTTTTGGTTTTAGGTACTTTATCGCGCATAAGCCGTATCCATGTCTTTATGGTAATAGCAGTTCATAATACGAACTACTAATCGAAATACTCATTATAGACTTAAATCCGGCATAATGCAAGACTGGAGATACTCTTTTTAAGGTAAAAGCCCTTTTAATCAACATGACGTTGACTTTACAAAAAATCTGGTTAAAATGTCTAATTTAGAATCAGATTTCCTGATTTACAACTGATTTTGGGGAAAAACAGATGAAGAAGTTTCTTTTTGCCTCGCTCATTCTTGTAATAGTTGTGACGGGCAGCTGGCTGACATATCGACGAATTAATGCCACTGCAAATCCAGAGCGCGCTCGCTCAACTGTTGCAATAGCCATTGAGGCACGGCCGGTACATAAAGACGTAATTAAAGATATTGGAATTTTTACAGGTTCCCTTTTTCCAAAATCTCAATTCATTGTTGCACCAAAAGTCTCCGGCTGGCTTAAGCAACTTCTTGTAAATGTTGGAGATACGGTTCACCAGAATCAACTTATAGCTATTCTCGATGATGAAGAGTTTACCCAGCAAGTTGAACAAGCCCGGGCGGAGTTACAGGTCGCCAAGGCAAACGCCGAAAATTGTGCCAGTGACCTTGACCTCGCTAAGCGAGAGTACGAAAGAGCCAAAGCTCTTCGTGAAAAACAAATCGCCTCGGCTTCCGAATTGGATACATCCGAAGCCGCGTTTAATTCCTGTCAGACAAGACTCAAAGTTGCACTCGCTCAGGTGACCCAAAAAGAGGCAGCTTTAAAAGCGGCTCAGCTTCGATTATCCTACACGAGAGTTCAGGCTTTCTGGGAAACTGACGATCAAACCAGAGTAGTGGGTGAACGATTTGTGGATGAAGGAGCATTATTACAGATTAATCAGCCGATTGTTTCCATTCTCGAAAACAACATCTTGACTGCCGTTGTTCACGTCGTTGAGAAAGACTACCCCAAAATAGAGGTTGCTCAACGTGCGATTATTAGCACTGATGCTTATCCAGATAAAACTTTTACCGGTACAATTTTACGGATAGCGCCGCTTCTCAAGGAAAGCTCGCGGCAAGCAAGGGTGGAAATTGAAATTCCAAATTCTAATCTGCTGCTTAAGCCCGGCATGTTCGTAAGAGCAGAGATCGAGTTCGCCAGCCACGAAGATGCCACGCTGGTTCCTCTTGCTGCTTTGGTCAAAAGGAATGGTAATCGGGGCGTTTTTATTGTCGAGCAGAAAAGCCTCAGGGCCCACTTTGTAGCCGTGAGAGTAGGGATTACAAACGACGAATTGGCTGAAATCCTGGAACCGGAAATTTCAGGATTGGTGGCCACATTGGGCAACCATCTACTGGAAGATGGCGCGGAAATTACGCTTCCTGATAAAAAGCGTTCAATAACAACTCCTCAAAAGAAGGATAATAAACCAAAGGTTGTACCCGGCAACCAACAATCAGGGTAATCACAATGAAGATATCACGCCTTGCTGTCCACCGCCCCATATTTACTATTATGGTTGTATTAATAGTAATCCTTCTTGGTATTATCTCGCTTTTACGGCTGCCAATCGACCTTATGCCCGATATTTCATACCCGACTTTAAGCATTTCCTGTAGTTACACAAACGCCGGTCCAGAAGAAATCGAGGAACTCATAACACGTCCGATTGAACAGGCCATGAGTGCTGTGCCGGGAGTAGAAGAGGTTAGCTCTGTATCAGTCGAAGGCCGAAGCTCCGTCCGGGTGACTTTTTCCTGGGGGACCGATCTCGATGCTGCCGCAAATGATATCCGTGACCGTCTTGACCGTGTTGTTCGGCGCCTGCCGGAGGAGGTTGACAGACCCACACTTCGAAAATTTGACCTTGCCAGCTTCCCAATATTGATTCTTGGTGCATCCAGTAAACTGGATCCGGTCCAGACCCGACAAATTCTGGAAGATGAGGTTAAATATCGCCTTGAGCGAGTACCAGGTGTAGCTGCTGTTGACATCTGGGGGGGGCTTGAACGAGAAATTCACGTCAGTCTCGACCCGGCCAAGATAAACGCCTTGTCCATACCTTTAGACAGAATCATAGCGAGTATACGCGAGGGAAATGTAAACATACCCGCCGGAAATATTGAAAAGGGAAACTTTGAAATTACCGTAAGAACACCCGGCGAGTATACAGACCTTAAGCAACTGGAAGATACGGTCATCGCAACCCGCCAGGGAGTGCCTATTCAATTGAGGGAAATTGCTGCGATCGAAGATTCCTGGCGGAAGGTCACAAGGATTGTTCGTGTCAATGGCCAGCCGGGGGTAAGACTATCGGTCAACAAACAATCGGGAAAAAATACCGTGGAGGTTGCACGCGGTGCGCTTAAAGAGCTCGAAAGCATTAATCGTGACATACCACAGGTTAAAATAATACCCATGGTCGACACCTCCGAGTATATTCAGCGTTCCATCAGAAATGTGGGCTCTTCTGCGATTTTTGGAGGAATTCTGGCTGTTATTGTTCTGCTTGTATTTCTACGTAATCTCAGAAGCACCGTAATTATTGCTACAGCTATTCCGGTCTCTATAATAGCCACTTTTGCTTTGCTGTATTTTGGGGGGTTCACCCTAAACATTATGACTTTAGGTGGGCTTGCTCTTGGAATTGGGATGCTTGTTGATAACGCCATCGTAGTGCTTGAAAATATCTTTCGAATCCGGGAATCGGGAGATTTTTTAGAGCACGCAGCTATCAACGGTACGGAGGAAGTCACTTCGGCTATTATGGCAAGTACTCTGACCACAATGGTGGTCTTTTTACCGCTGGTTTTTATCCGGGGTATGTCCGGCATAATGTTCAAACAGCTCTCAATCGTCGTTGCTTTTTCGCTTCTATGTTCTCTTGGAGCGGCATTGACACTGGTGCCGGTGCTTTCTGTGCGTGTCCTTCCGTCCGCTGCAAAGGATGACCGGCAAAAGCCCAATCTTTGGAGACGGGTATTTGAAATAAGCGGAAGATTTTTTCAGCAACTGGAAAATAATTACAAGAAACTCCTGCATATATCTCTGAATCATCGTGTTGTTGTTGTATTGATTGCAGTTCTCATTATGGCTGCAAGCCTGCTTCTTGTTCCGTATGTTGGAGCTGAATTAATGCCCAGCACAGATGAGGGTGAGGTTAGAGTTAACGGGGAAATGCAGGTAGGCACACGCCTGGATTTGCTTGATGAGAAAATAAAAGTCATCGAGGAAATCGTCAATGAATCTGTCCCTGAAATACAAAACATAGTGACGAGCGTTGGTGGGGGTGGATGGCGTGGATCAGGTGGACATACAGGTAATATTCGCGTTTCACTTAAATCGCAGTCACAACGCTTAAGATCGAGTGAACAAATTGCCGCAGACCTGCGCCATAAACTCAGTAATATTCCTGGAATGATTATTAGAACTCGTGCAGGCCAGGGACTATTTATCCTCCGCATGGGAACCACGGGAAATGACAGGATTCAAATTGAAATCCGCGGACATAACCTTCAGATGGCAGATGCATTAGCCAGTCAAGTCAAGAATCTCGTAGAATCTGTAGAAGGAGTTACTGACGCTCGAATCAGTCGGGAATCCGGAAGCCCTGAAGAATTGATTTTAATAGATCGCCAGAGAGCTGCCGATATGAATCTGAGTGTTTCAAAAATCGCTAATGCCCTTCAAACTATACTTTCAGGAACCAATGCCGGCTACTATCGCCAGGCTGGTG
Organism: uncultured Pirellulales bacterium; assembly: GCA_964520535.1. Classification (GTDB taxonomy): domain Bacteria; phylum Planctomycetota; class Phycisphaerae; order Sedimentisphaerales; family Anaerobacaceae; genus JAFGPS01. Next base: position 13,245 of record CAZFOQ010000014.1, read on the forward strand.
ATGAATTTACAATTCTGGTCAAGCTCAGGGATGCCGAGCAAATGAATATGAGTGAAATTCTCGACCTGACCTTAGTCAACTCCGATGGCCTGCCGGTTGTACTGAAAAATGTAGTAACCGTAAAGCCTCAAAGTGGTCCTGTGCGGATTGAGCGAAAGGACCAGGAACGTGTTGTTACAGTCTCGGCTGACATCAGTGGAAGAAAAATGAGTTCGGTTCTCTCAGACATCCGCGAACAGCTAAGAACTGTTCCTGTCCCTCAGAATTTTAACATTGGTTTTGGGGGTGATTATGAAGAACAACAGAAGTCGTTTCGTGAACTATTGCTGAGCTGCATCCTTGCTCTCGTATTGGTCTATATGGTCATGGCCTGCCAGTATGAGTCTTTACGCGATCCCTTCGTGGTAATGTTCTCGGTTCCTCTGGCAGCAATCGGAGTTATTATGATGCTTTTCTTCACAGGCACAACCTTTAATGTGCAGTCTTTTATTGGGAGTATTATGCTCGGAGGAATTGTTGTCAATAATGCGATTCTTCTTGTCGATCATACTAACCTTCTCCGGCGCAAAGCCTCTATGCCAATCCGGGAAGCTATAGAAGAAGCCGGTAGAAGACGCCTGCGGCCGATTCTCATGACAGCAACCACAACTATTTTTGGCCTGGTACCTTTGGCCCTTGGCTTAGGTGAAGGAGGTGAAGCTCAGGCTCCCATGGCCAGAGTTGTTATTGGAGGTTTACTCAGTTCAACGTTCATCACGTTAATATTTGTTCCTGTTGTCTACTCGATTTTTGAACGTCGAAGTCCTGGTGCAATGTCCAGCAACAGAAGCAAAAAGTAGTATAATTTAAATTAATCCTATTTTAAGGAAATGCTCATGGTTACTGGAAATTTGGCCTCAGCATTTTTCGTCTTTATATTTGCTTCACGAATCTTTTTGCCGTCTTTGGCTTTATCAATCACCGATGAATATAAAAGCGACGTCCCCAAGCAAGAATCAGAGGCACCTTGGACCGGCTCAGATGAGGCAAACAATACTGAGACGGTTGAAGATCCCATTACAATAAATATCCAGGAAGCGATCCTTCTGGCTATGGAAAACAATCGTTCGTTTATTGTCGAGAGAATGAATCCGGAAATAAAACGTACGTTCGAACAAGAAGAACGTGCTATTTTTGATCCTATCTTTGGTGCTGAAGTGTCGCCAAGAAGGTCTGTAGCCGACAGACTATCTCGAGCCGGGTCAAGCACGGAAAGTCAAATTGTGGATAACGTAACAGGCTCACTTTCTCTGAGCAAGTTTTTTTCAACTGGTACGACCCTCGAACTTCTGGGTAGTACAAATTACACAGATTCATCTTTGTATAGTGATACATTTAGTTCTAATCGTCTCGGAGTCAGTGTCACACAGGCACTTCTGCAGGGCATGGATGTCCGTGCTAATTTGGCCAGTGTACATCAGGCCAGCATAGACGCCCTTATATCAGAATATGAGCTGCGTGGATTTGCAGAGGTTCTTCTGGAAGAGGTCGAATTAAAGTTTTGGGATTATGCCCTTGCTCAGAAGCAAATTGAGATATATACAAACTCTCTTAGCCTTGCTGAACAGCAGATGGCCGAAGCCCAAGAGAGAATCAAGATTGGAGAACTTCCCGAAATCGAGCTGGCTGCTACACAGGCTGAGGTTGCACTCAGACGAGAAAATCTTATAAATGCACGAAGTGACCTTGCAAAGGAACGTTTGAATTTGCTCCGGCTCCTGAATCCTACACCGAGCATAAACTGGGGCAGAAACATAATTCTTCAGTATCAGACCTCTTTGCCCGAGATCGAACTTGATGATGTTGAGCAGCATGTACGGGTTGCTCTGAAAATGCGTCCGGATCTTAACCAGGCACGCCTCCAAATACAACAGGGTGATTTAGAGGTAGTTAAAACTAAAAATGGTTTGCTTCCCAGAATGGATGCATTTATTACCTATGGCAAGACGGGTTATGCCAATACCTTCGATAGATCCTTGCGTAATCTGGATAATGAGAGTTACGACGTTGCCTTCGGTCTAACATTCGAATACCCCACGACAAACCAGGCCGCTCGCGCCAGATATACCCGTGCTGTCCTTAGCAGACGACAGATGCTTAAAGCTCTGGAGAATCTTACCCAGCTTGTACAGGTCGATGTTCGTTCTGCTTACATTGAGGTGACTCGCGCTCGTGAACAAATTACTGCGACAGCCGCCACACGCAATTTTCAGGAGGAAAAACTCCGGGCAGAGTCTGAAAAATTCAGGGTGGGCAAATCCACTTCTTTGCTCGTTGCACAGGCTCAACGGGACCTTGTTGCCAGCCAGATAGCTGAAATACAGGCATTCGCAAATTATCTAAAGGCTCTGGTTTCTCTTTATAGATTGGAGGGCTCACTGCTTCAACGCCGAGGCATATCGGCATCGGGCGCCGAACCTATTACTCTCGATAATCAAAAAAATCATGACCTGTAAATTTCTCCGGGCGTAAGTCCGTAGAAATTCACTACGCCCGGCAGGATTCGAACCTGCGGCCTTCGGTTTAGGAAACCGACGCTCTATCCTACTGAGCTACGGGCGCAATCTACGAACATTTCGGTTGATTATAAGCAGAAAATGTGATTTTATCAAGAAAAAGGATTATCTGTGTAAAGGAAGGATACATTATGCCGGCAAACATAACTCATATGCTTATAGCTCATAAGGCGTTTAAAACGCTAAAAACTAAAGGGATTAATGAATTTGAAGAATTTGCCAACCTTCTTGACGACACTTCCAAAAGCAAAAACTACAAAGCATATGTGAATCTCGGGAGCGTGGGGCCGGATCTTTATTACTACTCCAAAATGTCAAGCTCCGTCAAGGACATGATAAAAGAAGGTTTCGTCCAGGCTAAGGGAGTAACTCCGTGGTCGTACCATTTGCACTCACATAGACCCAACGAGTTTCCCTTGAAGCTCGTAGAGGTTATTTTCCGTGATGTGATACGAAAAAAAGGCGAAGTCAAACTGGATGTTGATGACTATAGAAAATTAGCCTACGTAGCTGGTCACCTGACGCATATTGCCGCTGACCAGATTATCCATCCTATTGTCAACAGCGTTGCCGGTCCTTACTACCGCAGGGGAGATAATCGAAAGAAGCACCGTGAGTGCGAAGTATTTCAGGATTATTTTCTGTACACAGAAATTTATCGTTTGGAAGAAAAAACCGGCACAAAATATGATTTCTTTGAGCAGGATTTTCGCAGGTGGGCGGATTGTGTCAGGGGAATGACTTTTAAGAACGCCGAGGATTGGTTCCGTTACTTTTTGCAGCGAGGATTCGTGGAAACCTACAGTGCTTGTCCATCCGAAGATGATATAGAAAACTCTGTAGATAACCTTCTGCTTGTGCTGAAAGTATGCCAACAGGTCGGACCTTACAAGAAAGCAGATAAAGAGTACAGCAAGGACAAAGAAAAATCCAAGATGTATCAGGATTATATAAAGAAGGTGGATTACATAAAGTTTTACCGATTAGCAGTCGAATTGGCGGTGGTTTATCTTATCGCATTATATGAAGTTTATTTTGAGCTGAAGCAGGGAAAAGATTTCACTGACAAACATAAAAGACGTTTCTTGAGAATTGTCAGCGATGCAGACTTATCCTGTCCGTTGAAGCAGAATATATTCGAGAAGTCAAGTTCCGCACTTAGAAACAAAAGCAGCATGGGAGCGACCTTTAAGGCACATACGACCGGCCTCCTGACAAAAACAAAATTTGTCACTCCTAATCGCATTTTCAAAACTGTCAGTGACAAAGACATTCTAAGAGCATAGCAAAGACGTTCTACACCAATGCTGTAGAGACACAGTATTATTGGATATAATAATTAATGGATCTATCGATTGTTATACCGACGTATGAGGAAAAGGGGAAGATCGCCTGTGACATTGAGGCTGCCGCTGAATTCCTGGTGACTCATTATTTGGCAGGAGAGATTATAATTGTCGATGATGGCAGCAAGGATGAAACCGCCGAAGCTGCAAAAAATGTTGAAGTTCCACAAGATATAAAAGTGAAAGTCATCCGCTATGAGCTACACCGAGGTAAGGGATACGCCGTTCGTGCGGGTATTGAACAAACAAAAGGTCAATACATAGTGTTCGCAGATAGCGGCTGCTGTGTGCCGTACAAAGATACCCTACGCGGGCTGGAATTACTGAAAAGCGGTGCATGCGATATTGCACACGGATCAAGAAAAATCCCTGGATGCCATATTGAAAAGGCTCAGAGTCTATATCGGCGTATCTGCTCTAAGTTGTTCCACTGGTTTGTTATTCGTAATATGAAAATCCCTCCGGAACTTACAGATACACAGTGCGGATTTAAGATATACAAGGGTGATGTCGCACGGCATTTATACAGCGAGTGCATTACCGACGGCTTTGCATTTGATATAGAAATCATAATACGGGCACAAAAAGAAGGTTACAGGATAAAAGAATTTCCAATCAATTGGACCTGTGACCGTGATAGTAGATTATCACCCACTCGTAGTTCACGGCATGTTCTCTCCGAACTAATGACTATCAAAAGAACTATAATTGAGAAATGAAGACCTATCTGAGACATAGACTAAAGAACAGTAATGCCATTATATGAGCAGCTCACCTTCTTTCCAGGGGCCAAAGTGCAGAATCTTCTCTTTCTGTGTCTCTTGATCTATCTCCTGTAACATTATCACAGCCATAATATCCTGATGGTTCGAGCAATATAACTCAATATCATCGGGGCTCATCACCATAAAAGCGGTTGAAAGAGCATCGGCGGTGGCAGCGTTGAGGGCGGAAGACCAGGCCGCAAGTTTGCCTTTGACCGGCGTCATTCCACGAGGGTCTATAATATGTTGACCCTTTCGCAGGCCTGAGCTGCCCAGTGCCCGGCCCTGCAAATGGGATCGGACTAATATCTCTTTGCGATTAGCAGGATGGCTTAACGTTAGAGGCCAGCCCTTTGTCCCGGGCGGGGCATCAAGGGCCAGGACCGAACTATAACCCCCGGAAATCAAAGCAGTATCAATACTCCATTCTCGTAATAGCTCTGCCACCTTGTCAACGGCATAGCCCTTGCCAATACCACCGAGGTCAATTTGAACGGGGCCAGCCAGAAGCTCAACAGTATGCTCCTCTTCGTCTAACTGTAAAAGATTAGTGTCGGTACGCCGTCTGGCAAGGTTTAACTTTTCCTGGGAAGGAGTTCGGGGGCTTCCATCACCGCTGCGCCAACAACTCAACAGGGGACCGATAGTGACATCAAAAGCTCCGTTGGTCTCGGTATAGATTCGGCAGCTAAGCTGTAAACATTTGAATGCATCCAGGCCAAGCAGTAACGGCTGATTTGAAGGTAGATTGTTTATACGCGAAATGTCACTATTTTCAATGAATCGGCTCAACTCGGCTTCGAGCCGATTGACCTCTTCAAAGGCGGCAGCCGCAGCCTGGCGAGCATATTTTTCATCCTCGTGAACAACAATGACCTCAAACGTGGTCGCCATTGCTTCGTGCGAAAAACGCTTCATCCCCGGAATTGCAGGGGATTCGCTTTCGAGGAAATTAGAATGTGCCTTAAGCTCGGTCATTTTTTAAGGTGTGTTCCTTATCAGGTCATTGGGGTCAGGCCCTTGGTGGGCGGCATCCCACAGGTCCTTTCGAACGAAGCCAACCAACCGGACTCCCGGACGAAGCCATATATAGTATGGATTTCTCTCAAATAAGTACATGTACAAATAACGCTGCTCAAAAGGAATCGATTCATCATAGAATTTGTTTCTCAAGTCTGATTCAACCGCCTGTGAAGCAATAATCAAAGGAGAGGGCAGTTCATCATCTTTTACCTGATCCCTGTAATGCACCTGAGAGAATGAGCGCAGGTACCAGGGCAGGGGCCAGTAGTCGTGTCCCGGACATATTACTTCAATGTCCATTCGGTGACCACTCGGGTGTGCTTCGGCATAATATTCGATTTTATCAACTACAGTGAAAACATCCGTGGTTGGGTGCGCATAGACATATGGATTGCTGCTGTCGGCATAATATTTGTAATTATTGAGGTAGGCCTGCCAGGTCAAATGAACAGATGCACCGAATAAAATCAACAGAATGATGAGACGGGATACTCGGTTCTGAGCTAACTTCAGAATCGCTATAGCTCCAACACCTGCTAACAAAATTATCCCGTGTAGAAAGCCTAACATACACCAGGGAGTTTTGTATGATACGGCCGAGTAAACAACTGTCATAATAAGTGTGTAAAAGGCGATGAATCTGAGCAAATGAATATTAGCAAAGGATGCTCCCTTCTTTGTCATTGCTGCTATAAAACCAATCACAGCCAGGACGACAATGAAAGCTTCTGTCCAGACTGGGCCGCTGCCAATTCTAAAAAATATGAGCGTTTTAAGATAGTAATACCAGGGATGTATATGCAAGGTGCTATTACCCGCGCGATTGAAATAAGTAGTATAAGTTCGAACCGAATCCAGAATTCCACGTGGATTTGTAAGAAATGATGAGTAGAGCATAGCCGAGATAATAGCAGCGGCTGCAAAACCCGCAACAAGATGCGATGGCTTAATCGATTTGACGGCATCTGAGAAAGAGCCATTCCGACGCCGCATTAAAAGCGCAGCCAAAAGGGCCAACAACATGGAGCCGAATGCAATAATACATGTCTCCTTGGTGGCGTGCATCAGACCTGCAAATATCCCTGTAAGTATAGCGCATGAAATATGCTTGCTTCGAGCGTATTGATAGCCGGATACGATTACTCCAAAAGTGAAGCATACAAGAAGTATCTCCTGTATGTAATAACGACTGTAAAAAACCATGGCAGGGGATATTGCAGTCAAGAAGCCGGCATAAACCGCAGCGCTTGGTCCCAGACCGTCACCTATCAGTAGTACCATCAGCACCAGCAAAACACCACAGAAAACTGGGACAATCCGCAGGGTAAACTCATTGACCTCTGCTAAATTCTTTGCCGAGGCTAACCGGGCAGGGATCAAAGTCAGATAGTTTAGAGTCGGGCCGTGGTAGTCATTGGTATCATAAACATAAACACCCCGCTCGAGCAGGTCTCCAAATTTGACGGCGTGAATTGCCTCGTCCCCGTGCATAGGGCGCTGGGCAAGCCGCGGCAGGCGCAGCGCGAAGGCAACGATTGTCGCGGCCAAAATGAGGACGCAACATTTTCTTGTCATTTTATTCTACGGGCCTACCGTAAACTTCCACTTCAGTATAGCGGTTCAAATCGTCACTGGTATTGCCGTTGCTGTAGAGCTTGACATAACGGGCCTTGACACCCTTGGCATCAACAAGTTTGCCTTCGTTCGTCTCGGTATAGTGCATATCCGTGCCGATGCCAAAGCCTGCAGAGTTGTCAATATCATTGTTGAATAAGGTCCTGACATTTGTAACGAAATCAGCATCATCGGCAACCTGCACGACCACATCGTAATAAACCTGGGCCTGCATATGATGATGCCATACCACAATGGCGTAAATCTCATACATTCCTTCAAGGTCGATTGTCACGTGCTGCTGCAGAGGGCCTAATTCAACGTAACTGCCGTCAGCGGCTTCCTTGTCCCCGTCAGTAATGTAGACAAGCTCGCCGATGATGGGCTCTTTGTCACTGCTGGAAACCGGCTTGCCTGAAGCGATGTTTTTTGTCCCTTCCGGGGCTAAAAACGGCGGACGCTCCTTACCCAAGGGTTTTTCGAGATTTGGAACCCGCGTATCCTGTGGTGTGCCTATGAATACCGGCTTGGGCAGCTTAATTTCAATCGGCACCCAACCTGTTTTCTCATTGTCGGCGGCAGATGATACTTCGGTAATCTGATTAACGGAACTTTCGTCCGAAGGCTCCGAGGGAGATTTCTTACAGGAAGGAACAAGGAATAGAAAGACTGCTAAGAATATACACACAAACACCTTTAAAACTGGACCACAATCATTATTTATCATTTCTTTTTGACCTCAAAGTTCCATGCAACTGACCAAGTTGCTAATTGTTCGTAAACTGCCGGATATCCAACAGAATTAGGCCTGTTATACTATTCTATTTATATGACGTTGTCAAGCCGCTAAAAAGTATATTTTATTTGAATATAGGGAGTCTCATATGGAATAAGCCCAAGCGTAACAAACTATTATTACTATACTTAGTTTCAATAAGAAATGTTCTGAGAAACACATAAACAAACAGCAAGGATCCGATATTACCAAATCCCTGCTGTTAAATTATCCTTGGAAAAATTCTTTTAAGATTATACAGACATACAATGCCTTTATGTCTTACTCCAGTCTGCCTAAAATAAGAGCCAGCACAATCAGGGCTGCACAAATTGGAACGAGCAGCTTCAAACTCTTCTGAATAGACGAACCCTTTGCCAGATTGCCAATCGCCTTGGGGATGATCACCGCGCCAAACAGACCTACTGCAAATATAATCCCGAAAACACTGCCGTATATTTCAGCGCTGAATTTTGAAAAGGTGACACCGACAATGGTTGGAAAGCACGGGGCGAAGAAAAAGCCTGCACACGCGGCGAGAGCACTGGTCCAGATGGCACCGCTTTTTCCCATCGCCAGAATGATTAATCCTGCAATAAGTGCTGCACCGGCGACGTACCAGCCGCCGTATGTGGTGATATTACCGATTTGACTTGAGATCAATCGACCGGCCATCATCGCGATCGCAAAAGCCGACAGCATCTGTTGCGATGTGGCGTCTACAACTGCTCCATCCAGGCTTGATAAGTCCCGGCTGATAATTTCCTTACTATAGGGCGGCAACCAGTTACAGAAAGAAGACTCCAGAGAGATATAGCAGAATAGTGCCAGAGCCGCCACTAAAACAGCAGGTTCTTTAAGCAACGCCACGGCATCCGCAATAGCAAAGCCGGCCGGGACCTCCGGGTATTTTGCTATTAATGCTAAGATGGCGGGAGCGACCGCGATAACCGCCAGGACGGATATGGCATTTTCATAAGAGGTCTTTCGAAACAAAAAACTGACAATCAAGGGTGTGACAAAAAGGCCGAGTCCGAAGAAGACATTGCCCAGGTTACTTGCCGCGGCCAGATTTTCACCGCCGAATAATACAACAGGGATAAGTGTGTTACCTGCTGTGTTCAGAGCCATAGCGCCAAAACCAAGCAACAAGCAGGGCAAAAGGACCATCCCGTATGTCTGCCCGCGGGCAAGCATAAAAATACAGGCCGCTGTCGCTAAAAATCCGAAAATAGCCACTGGCTTATAGCCTATCTTGTCGACTACCACACCCATAATCAGTGAAGCTATCAGGCATGTAAACATAAACGCTGAAATGAGCGAGCCGAACTTGCCCTGATCGATTTTCAGCCGGGGCATTAGCTTCACACTGATAGAGCCAAGAAGTGAAAAACACATGCCTAAGCCGAAGACACACAAAAGAGCTACAATTTTTTCCATTTTACTCTCCTTTCAAAAAGTCCTTTCATTGAAGAGATAAACGTATCCTTTAGCCTTTACATTCGATATTCTATCAGTTTAATCCCAAATCTGTCTATGATAATCAAAATGCCTTGGATAAATGACAGAAACTCAATAAGAAACGTTTAAGTCTAAATAGTACAACATGTGCAATAGACCGCTCAATCTCACTGCTATTATTACATTTTAGTTCGGATTAGCAGGTAAGTATGTACGATAACGACTAAGGCGAATATCAATGCGGTGTAACGGTGCACGCTTAAAAGAAGTTCCTGCCAATACGTTCCGAAATACGGGAACATGCTTAAAACAATAGATAAGATTAAAGGCAGTGCCAAAAAGATAACCAGCCAAAAAGCAATTTTCTGCCCGATGCAACTTTTGCCATATGCTTCTGCATTAGCGTCTTTAACTAATGTGATACGCTGCACGATACGTTGAAACCACGGCCAATCGTTACGATTAAAACGGCAATTTCGCGCCCACATAATTGCCAGGATCGCCAGACAAATTGCAAAAATCGGTGCAAAAGTGGCATGCACCATCAAAAGATAACCGGAGATGTGCTCGCCCAAAACAAGTGTCGGATAAAAGCCTGTTATTGCCAGTACTACAAAGCAAAGCAACGCCAGCAGATATACAAGCTTTCTCAAAACTCCCGCCGGGCTGAGTTTTTGTTCGATAAAAAGCATCGTGAAAAGCTGTACCAGCTTTTTCAAGGGATGCCGCCAGCATTCTTTGCAGGGCCGGATAATACAATTCAGGCCAATCGCACCGAGGGTGATAAGAAACGCAGCTATCGAAATCGTACGATACATATGACTCACATGTATTTAATAAGGAGCTATTGATTTCCGCAAGCCAGCACTTTGACAACACAGGCCAGAGCTCTTAGCGCATACAATAATAACACACCGGCCATAACCGCACATGAACCAAGTGCAATAATTTTCAGCCAGGGGCGGAACACAAACGAGGCGGCAAACGCCCATGCATAGGACGGACTGATGTCCTGGAACTCAACCATTCTTTTGAAAGAATCCTGCTCGGCAACAACAGGGGAATCAATTGTTACATCACCGAAAAAGAATGGAGCGTCCGTAGCATGGCAATCTGTGCAATAGCGAACGCCCAGCGCCTGGGCTGCAGGCCTGACATTATGAGCAATGGGCCAAAGATAAGGCTTCGCCGCCGGGTGGTTATCCTGTTCGAGCAATTGTCCCGAATCATCAAGGCTGTACAGTTTACCTCCGCCAATATAGACTGCCTTGCCGGTCACAGTCCCACTAAGTGCCTTTATTGCCTTTGCGATCATTTCTTTGTTTATCTGAGCCCAATCACCTGTAGGAGCAAGCTCAATATCGGCAAAAACATCCCCAACGACCTTTTCTACGACACTCAGCTCAACCGGCCTGACGTCATCCTGCTCCAAAATCCCCCAGTAGGCCGGCCATAAAACCTTATAGGGTGCAATCTTGCCGTCTTCTGTGGCCATCAGTTCGCGCTCATATCCGGCACCGGACGGGCCTTCACTGGCAAAGACGGGCGAGAGAATATGAGGCAATCCCTCCTTTGCCTTATTCACATTAGGAGTTCCCAGCCGGTGGGCGCGCGATGTTTTGGTCAGAATCGTCTGGTTGCCGGGCCAGGGCCCCGAGTGGCAAGCCGTGCAGGTCAGCCTGTCGAAATGAACCGTCGGAATGCCGGGATGTCTTGGAACCGGTGCGCCGAGCCTTCCGGTTTTTGGCTCTTCTTGTCCTTCCGGCAGGTGACAAGTTTCGCACGAACTTGTTGACGCAAGCGGATTCTCTGAAAGATCCGCTTCTTTGTCATATCCACGGATAATATTATGGTCGACTCCGTTGCGGTGACAATCAACACACTTTAGTCCCGCCGTCAGGTGAATATCTTCATCCTGTGTCCATTTCTCCGTTTTTTCTTCCGCGCTCTGATACAGGTCAGAATGACAATAATAACATCGCTCGTTGGGGACCTGCCTGACGATATTAAAGAGCACCTCGTTGTTCTCGTTGAATGCCTCTTTACGGTAAGTCACCGCAGGAGCATTTTTTTCATCAGGATCCGACATAAACGGGTTATAAGTTATCATCATTTGGGCCGCCGAGCCTGTCATGGAAGCAAATTCACATGAAGCCGCGGCCGCCCACCTGAAATTCTCGCGCGAGACCTGGACCGCATACCCGCCCAGACCGCCCATATCCTGACCGTAATGAGCATTGTGACATGCGAGGCAGTTTATCTCAAGCTTGCCGGAGAGAAGCTGCCGGCCAATGTCATCAACTTCTGTCGCATCAGCTTCGCCGGGTCCTCCTCCCGGGGTATGTCTACCGAATATCTTGGTAAACTTAAACTCCGTCAGCCCAATTTGCTTAGGTCGGAAGGTTCCCGCCCAGCCACGATATGATAGCGGAATCTGAAGGCCCAGTTCAGGAGCATAATATATCCAGGGCTCACCGGGCCTGCCGGGAGGATCATTGCTATCAACTGTGTTAAAGTGCCATCCCTTTTTTACCAGATTATAATTGTGACAGTCGCTGCATGTCCAGCGTGTTGAAAACGGCATCGGAAATTCCATGCTGGGTGTGATTTGCTCGCCTTTTTCTCCGTCCTCATTCTCAGCATATAAAGGAATGAGATGAGGTGGCGGTGACATACTGCCTTCGCTTTCATCGCCAAGCAGTTTAACCTCGGCCTCTGCTGCAAAAGTGGAAAAGCCCAATACCAGTAAACACAAAATACCAGTTAATATCGTTCCCTGGTTCAATGTATGATCAATCCTTTTCTTCAAAGACACTCATACCCATCAAATCGAGCAATTAACCTGAACGGCAGTTTAAACTGTAAAATCCTCCGGCTTAAAGTCCAGTTTTCTGCCGGCGGCTATAGCTTCATTCACTTTCAGTACGGTAACGGCAGTTTCATATCCTACTTCAGCGGGGCAATTGAGCCTGGCTTTGACGCGTATCGCATCAAAGAAGTTTTCAAGGTGCGGCTGGTGATACGGCTTATTATCCATCGTCACGGGGATGTCATAACTCGGCGGTGTGGGTGACTCCCGAACATCAAGAACAACGCCGGTTGCAGCAGGTTCTTCCGGTTCTGCTTCAATCGCATTCATATAGCCGGCTTTGACCCACTTGTCCCACTTCTCCGCCGGGACCCAAACTTCCCGATATACCGTGCCCCGTCCGGCAGCTTCGGAAATCAACAATGTCCCTTCATCGCCCATAAACTGCTCGAAATAACCCTGACCACTGTTTGTCGTGATTGTTTGATAAAACGCCCTGACTATTCCCTGGTTTGTTTGGTATTCATAAATAGCCATAACATTATCATACCACTCCCAGCCCTGATCCTTCCAGTAGTCGATGCCGCCGCTGGCCATTACAGATTTCGGATTTGCACCGAGGAACCAGCTATAAATATCAATCTGGTGTGAGCCAAGGTCAACAATCGGCCCGCCTCCAAGACCCTTATACCAGCGCCAGTTGTCAAATTGACTCATCGATTTAAAACCATATTTTTCCAGTGTTGCCTGATCAATAGCAATATTTTTCGAGGATCCCTTATCGAATGACGCCGTGCTTCGGTTCCATTGCCCGTTGATAGTAGTAATCTGCCCTAATATTTTCGCCTCACCGATAAGTTTTTCAAAGCAGTGGCGATATCTGGGATTACTGCGGCGTTGATGGCCGATCTGCAATAGCTTGTCGCTTTTCCTTGCCGCCTCCACCATCTTTTTGGCGCCCTCCAGCGTGTTGGACATTTCCTTTTCGCAATAGACATGCAAACCGGCTTCAAGACAGGCCACTGTATGTTCAGAATGCCAGAAGTCCGGCGTGGCTATTATTACAGCATCAAGGTCCTTTTCTTTATCGAGCATTTCCTTATAATCGACATACGCATTGTTATCGTGTTTATAGGCTTTAAGAATACGTGAAGCACGCCTTTGGTTATAAGCCGTCCATATATCACAGACCGCCTTGAACCGAACGCCCGGTATTTTCAGACAGGCATTCATCAGCACTTGCCCCTGAGCTCCGGCGCCGAGCAAAGCCACGTTGATATCATCTGGTTTATTGCTGCTGTTTTGCCCCAAAACTAACGGCGAAAATGCCAATCCTGCTCCTGCCGCCGCCGTAGAACGCAGAAACTCACGTCTGTCTATGCCTTTTTTTGTTTTTTGTTTATTCATTTGCTCTTGTTGACTCCAAAAACTAAACAGATGTACACACAATTTTTCGGACCTGCACTATAGCAAGCCTGCCTATTGCTGTCAAGTCCGCATTTATTCGTTTTTTAGCCCTATACCATGCGTATCAGTGTCACTCCACTATATGTTATCAATGATATTCCGGAAGGCCACAGGGCCGTGTTGCCCTGGAACATAAAGGGGCTTGTTGGTACTTCTTCGCATAATTTTTCAATCAGGTCGAAGGCTTCTTTGGGTGGCTCGGAGATAATTGCCTCGATACCTATTTCTCTGGTGAAATTAAATACTTTTCGACATTTGACTTGCTCGCTTGGTAGATTCGTTAAGCCATAATTAACAAGGTGTACTCCCGCTTTTCGAAGTTTTTACATAACTTCCTGTTTATCATTGGTGGGCATGTCGTGGTCGATCTTAATATCGGATTTTTCCTTGCTTAAAGCTTGCCCCGGGTAAGAAGTAAAAAAACACGCAACAAACATCGGCATACAAAGAGCAGAATATGTCTGTTCATCTACTTTTAAGACGTTATTCCGTCTCTAAATAATATAAATCCAGAAAGATTTTTTTTCAAAGCTGCGGAGATTAACTAAATGATATAGGGAATTACTTAAATGCAAGGACTAATCCCTATTCTTCCTGCTTAAAAGCGAGGACGAACCCATTTTATCCCCCGTTACGGATGACGATTATCGAATCATTCATACCGGATAGTTCTTCGCCGCTGCTGCCGTATCCCTTGAATTCCAGGTAGTTCTCATCCGGCATAAGTTCGACAGTAATCGACCAGGTTGTCACATCAATCCAGGTAGCCGGATATTCAAGCCCGTTAACCGTAATGGCATCGACTTTTACAGGTGCCGTCCCTTCGAAGGTATAGGGTGACACTGATGTGGAAAAATCATTGCCGTTATTGGTTGTAATCCTGAAATCTGCAGAGACCGTATTGAGCTGGTTCAGGATATACCCGCGTCGGTTACTGCCCCAGTTTTTTGCCGCCGTGGGATTATTCGTTATAATACCATTGTCCTGAAAAGCACGGTAATAGGCATCAGCTACTGGATCGAAGTTCTCCGGAGCCATTGGTCCGTCAACCAGGTCCTGCAGGGCGCGCCAGTAGGCTCGGCGGAATGCAGGTTCCTCGAAGAAGTAATTGCGAAGGACCGGGTCGCTGATTTCAGAGAACAGCCCGGCGTTATAGTTGCGTTCAATACCAAAACCGAGGTCCAGGTCCCACAGGATGCATTTCCATTTCGTGTTATGTCCCTTATAGATATAGGCATTCTTGCCAGCCTCGTATCCGTAGCCGTCTCTGTCTGCCGCAGCACCGCGACGTACCGCAAATCCTCGCATCCACTGGTCCCAGTCCACCAGCGCATCGACCTTTTCATAATAATCTGTGTCGCTGTTCATCACATCAATAAGCTCGAAGAGCGGTGTGTAATCGTCGTCTGCAGCGTGTGCGACTTTCTTTTCCCAGTTCCAGCGGTAGCGTGCCTGTTTTAGAATATCTCCTGTAGTGGTAAAACGTTCAAGGGTAGCATTTTTCTTATAGCTTGGGGAATCATTGTCGTACTCGAACCAGGAATCTGCCTCGAATGAATGGCCATCGTTGTCATTCGGAAACCAGCATCGCATGTAATCTCTGTTGGGATGTTGGGTGTCGGTAAATACAACGCCTTTTTTTATGCCGTTAAGGTGCAACAGAATAAATCGCTGGTAGCAGGTTTCCACTCCAAGACGTTCGCCGATCCAAAACGACATGCGCTCAAACAGAAAAGTCGGATCAAGTACACCACGTCCCCACACATCCTGTTGTTTCAGGTTATCCAGGTTCAGTGATGTAGCACCCATAAGGCGGTCGGCTTTGTCTATTTTGACAACATACGATGCTATCCAGGCAAACGGATCGCTGAATCGGGGACGGATCCATCCGCTGCCACGCATTCGTATACCGGCGTTGTAAACAACGCGGAAATCACCATAAACAAACGTGCCTGCGATCATTTCATTACTCATTTTCGGTTGGTTTGACCAGTAGTTGCCGTTGGCCGTATTGACCCACATCTTGTAATTGCCGAATACACCGGGGGCTAATGGATCACCGACCAGAATCAGAGCAGGAGCACCGGCAGGAAACCCGTTTAACGCCGAAGAAGCGGCACTGTCTTCTGCCTCCACATAAAACGCAATCATAGTACCGGACGCTTTGCCGGGAATATTTGCGCTGTAAATACCATCGTCTGCCAATACGTCACCAGCCCAACCGCTGTCATTCATTGCCGCATAGGTATATGATGTACTCGGATCGATGCGGTAATATAGTGTCACGCTGTCGACAGCGTCCGGATCGTGCACTCGGGCAGTGATTGTAATTGCCTGGCCCGGTTCAGGTAAAACCGGACAATGTCCGGTATTCTCGATCACAGGTCCGCAGTTGACGGTATATGTACTGTTTTGTTCGCCGGGAGTCCCAAGCGCATCAGGAATATCGAGCGTGCCGACTGCTTCCAGATAATTGCCGTGTAGCCGGACAAGTAAGTTCCTGTTGCCGCATAGCCAGCGTGCTTTGGCGCTGATGGTTGCTGTTTCGTTAGCTCTTAGTCTCGATGTTAGGTCTTTCCTGAGACAGATGGGCAGGTTGTCACCGTCACCTGTCGCAATTACGTGCATTCCTCTGGAACCGCCATAGCCGCGGTTGCTTTCGACAGATGATTCAGAATGGTTGCCTTCGATGGTCCATCCGCTTTCCCATGACTCGAAATTGCCATTACTGACGCGGCTGGCGGATTCGCCGCTTTTCTGTATGACAATGTCGTCGACCATGCATTCGCCATTGTCGAGCAGCATGAGTTCTAAACTAACACACCAGCCTGACCCATGATCAAGAACTCCTGTGTGACTGAATGTTGTCCAGGGTGCCTTGGCGGTTTCGTCACTGCCGGCCCAGTTATCCGGTCGGCTGTTATCACTGTGAGGATCTTTCAGTTCAAGACTGCTGCCGCCGCCGTCGGTCCATTTGCCCCAATCGCTGCCATCTCTGTATATTAACTCATCGACAACGATGAATTCATTGTTCGTTGGCGTGTTGAATACTGGCTTCGACAATCGTATTCGCTCGCCCCTGTTGTTGAGATTTCCTTCTTCAAAACCACCCACGGTATTTACGGTGGTAAGGTTAGGATAACGATCAATTAGGCGCTCTGCATCGGCGGCAATCACGAGGTAGCCGTCGGATGGAATGATTGTACCGTTCGGTATCGTATAGCTGATTCCGGAGGTCAATTTCCAGCCGCTTACATCAACCGGTTGTGAACCCTTGTTATACAGCTCCAAATACTCGTCTTCACTATCTTCAGAGATCGGATGATACATGATTTCATTGATGATAATGTCCCTGTCATAAAGCGCAGTATTAGCATATCCGGGGGTGGGAACCGCAAGCGCACGGATTCCATAGGTCCCATTAGGGAAATGGCCAAGGGACACTCCCTGTTCCTCCACGCCGTAAGTCACGGCATCAATGACACGTTGCCGGTCCGCTGAAAGTAGATATATCCGTTCGCCATTCGGACTGAGATACATGGCATTTCCCCAGTCGGATGTGGAAAAGGACATATAGCCTCCAGGAGAGATAGTTGTGGCTTCGGGAATCTTGAATTTCAACACGTCAGGATTATCGCTAAGATAATATCCGGAAATATCTACCGGCTCGGCAGAAAAATTATATAGTTCAATGAAGCTCGACTGCCCGCTGCCGGGATTCGCCAACACTTCATTGATACAGACGCCGACATCACTGCCGGAATTAATCATCCCGGGATTGCCGCCGCGCTCAGTGCTTGCCTGCCAGGAAAGCGGATCATTTTCTCCGTAGTCGGGTTTTGTCAGAACCAGGGAATGGCCAAGGCCATCTGCCGACTCAGGCCAGGGATAGCGATCATTGTATTCGAGATCAAGCAGAACGCCGCCTCGTTTGTTGACCAGGTGAAGAGCTCCACCGCCGTTGTTCAATTCTCTTTGATAAGGGCCGTAAATACCGGTAAGGCCATATTCGATCTCCATGGATGCCGGTTCTGTCGCCACCACGGCAAACGACTGTCCAGGCAGGATTGTTCCCGCGGGAAATGTGTAGTCGATATCACCTCCCAGACGAAATCCGCTGATGTCCCAGTCGACCGGTTCCGTGTTGAACAATTCAACAAATTCAAGGTCTTTGCCATCTGTGCGATCGCTCGGATGGTACATTATTTCAGAAATAATAAACGGGGAGCGGCGGGAAGATGGGTTCAACTGCCGCATGGAGCCGTAGGAAGGAGGCACTACGTTCATAGTTACCGTAAGCACCGGATCATGGTCACCGGTACTTACGACCGTAATTTCGTTCGTAAGTGACTGCTGAAGCGCAAGCCCGCCTGCATCCATAGTCATCATCAGTTCGACTGTCTGCCCGGGATTCAGGTAGGTGATAGCCGGCGGTGTTACCGTGAGCCAGGAGACTGGAGTATACTCCAGAGAGAACGTTGCGGCAGTCTGGCCGTTGTTTTCAATGGTAATGGAAAAGGAATGGGTATCATTGGATACAACATTTCTACTGTAAGTATCCTGCGAAAGTTCTATTATCGCTTCCGTTTGCTGCCAGAGCTCAAAATGGTCGAATCCTCCTTCAAATCCATTGTTGCTCCAGTTACCGATGCTCAATCCGAGATTATACACGTTTATGGCATTGGTGACATCGGATCGTCCGTATTCGATCCAGGCATCGCCGGCGTTTTCTTTACAGTAGAATATAAACGTATTGCCCTGGCGTACTAATTTCATCCAGGGAAGTGGCGGACTGATCCAGGTGGTCTGGGATAAATTGCCATCCTGCATCCAGCGCAGATTTGCACCATCCCATACCGGCTGGGTCATGCCTATGACCCAGTTTTCACTGTTGTCTGGGTATTGTGCGGCCAGGCAGTAGGAGACGTGTTGAGTGCTGTCAATCCACGGCTCATATACTTTGCATATCGCTTCGAAATTGCCGGTTACGGATTTATATAACAGTGGCGCGGTATCGGAATACGCTACATTCAGGCCGTCCGGGATTATCATTTTCAACTGACCGTCAGTGGCTTCCACTCTCCCGCCGACAGGCGGATTCATCAGGCCATCCCAGCCTGATCCGGCCATATTGACGCTCGAGCCGTCCCAGTAGACATGGTTGGCGTTGAATGAATCTTCAAAAGTTTTCATCAGCGCCGCATTGGCGGAATTAATACACAGCAATACCGGAACGGCAATTAGAAATGTCAGGTACATTTTAACCATAGAATTACCCGTCATTAATGTACCTGTACTGTTATACTCACATCTCCCATTTAACACTCTTGGAAACACTTATCAGCCTTTCAATTACAATATAATATTAAAACCTTCCTCGAATTGCAGCTAATTGAAGTCTTTTCTTACAAATCTTGCCGCCAGAGTCACCCAAAATCTAAGTTGTCGCTTTTAAAAATGCTGTTGTCCAATGTTTTTTACACACATCGACCATCTTACCGCGTCTGAAAACCATGTTTATTACAGTCATATTCAGCATCATCCAGACCCTGGAGTTATGGGAATGAGTTTCAAAATCAGGATACGCTCAAGAATGTCATAGAACGACAATCTCAATACCATCACTTCCTCCATCTGAAAAAACACATATCCAGAGTGTTTAACAACCTTGGCTCCGATTTTAACCAGATTCTCCCGAAGGTTCTCCAAATCAGAACATTCAAAACTGACTTTTATGACCTCTATAAGATTTATACTATCAAAATTCTGTTCTCTTGTCACGCATTATTTGGGAAGTCCGGGATAAAATAACCCCCAAAAAATTGGAATATTTGCTTTTAAGCTCGACGTTTGCTTTTTAGAAGGCAGTAATGCTTTTCAACAATACATGTATAGCTTCAGAATGTTGTTTTTTAACGTAGAAAGGATTCATCAGCTAAATGAACAATCTTAATTCTACTCAAGACTATCAGAAACAGCATCAAAACCTATTTCATAGAAATCCGGAAGACTAAAGTGTCCATCCTTCACGATAATTTGGCCTGACGTATTCGTTCGCTTTCTCGTCATTAGTCATGCTCATATTCGTGCCATCCCAGCTTAACTTCTTGCCGGGATTGAGTATAGCGAGATTACCCATTACAACCGTTTCAGTTAGCGGACCAGAATAATCGAAGTTAGAGCATGCTGGTTTACCGCCTTTACAGGCTTGGATCCAGTCACGTTCATGGCCTTCTTTGCCACCGTCTATTCTTGGCAGTGTTTTTGATGGCCGCTCGTATTCCCTCATCTTCGTTTCGGGTATCAGTCGAGGACTGCCTCCGTAACAACCGCAAACTAATGTACCTTTGTCACCCATAAATAGTGTCCCACTGTCATCACTACCCAGTTTACTTATATTCCGTCCGGGTTCAAGATCATCTGGTTGTTCCGGCAATATTCCACCATCATACCAGTGTAACTTAACCGGTGGCATACCTTCACGAGCAGGGAATTGATAATGCACCACAGAAGATCTGGGATAGGATTCTTTATTGTCAAATCGTTTCATCATCTCGCGAACGTCATAGGAACGACTTGCTTCCACGCTCACGGGATATTTCAATTTAAGGGCCCAGAAGGCTGCATCCATAACATGACAACCCATATCCCCCAAGGCACCTGCTCCGAAGTCAAGCCAGGCCCGCCAATTGAATGGATGATAAGCTGGATTGTAAGGTCTATATGGGGCTGGGCCAATCCATTGGTCCCAATCTAATGTGCTGGGTACAGGCGGCGTATCTTTGGGTCCGCTAATCCCCTGTGGCCAAACAGGACGATTAGTCCAGCAGTGTACTTCTCGTACATCGCCAATGGCACCATTCCATATCCATTCACATACCAGTCGAGTTCCTTCACCAGAGTGTCCCTGATTGCCCATCTGCGTGGCTACTTTGTATTTGCGTGCAGCTTTGGTCAACATACGGGCTTCATAAACCGTCCGCGTTAATGGTTTTTGGACGTACACATGTTTGCCTCGCTGCATTGCCGCCATGGCCACTACGGCATGGGCATGATCCGGAGTGGCAATGACTACTGCATCAATGTCCTTTTGCTCGTCGAGCATCTTTCGGTAATCTTTCCATTTCCGGGCATCCGGATACTGCTTGAAGACATCAGCGGCATAATCCCAGTCCACATCGCACAGAGCAACAATGTTTTCACTCTGGCAGGCTTTGACATTTTCCTTGCCCATACCACCGATTCCAACACCGGCAATATTCAGTTTGTCGCTGGGAGCCGTATTGCCGGGACCCCCAAGCACACTCTGGGGTACAATTGTAAAAGCTGCAGCGGCTGCGGCACTGCTTATAAAATCACGACGGGAAATATTCATTTTTTTAGCTCCTAAATCTGCATATTCAATGCGCTTTATTTGTTTTGCCGAGTCCCTTGCCTACTTAATGATCTTTGTCCGTTTCTGTTAAGAACACTCAGCTTTGGCCCTAATCATAAGTCTTTATATGATCCAGTAATTCAGTCAGTGTCGCCATTTATGATCCCTTTTCTGAAGTTACATTAGTTTTCGGATTTTTATAGTTTTTCCACCTGCTTACCTCGGTTTCGGTGGGAAAGTCCTCGGGGATTTTCTGTGTTACCTTGCCGGTTGCCGCCCATTCAGCGCCTCTTTGGAATGTGGTGATGAAACCAACGCATTCCATTGAGGAAACCGGAGGCAGCTTTGCATGACCGAAAACGGTGTGGAAGACCCTTCCTTTGCCATACTTTATTGTGAACAGCACAGGTTCATGTTCGCCTGTACCTGTACCTTCAGGTTTACCATCAGTCAAGTTGGGATCTGAATAGGCTGTAGCCAAAACTGTCAAATTCTTAGCCGGTCCCCGAAGTTCACCATAAAGCTCATCGTGAGCATGCATCCATTTTTCAGGCAGACCTTTTGTGATTGGATGGTCCTTGTTCCGTATTATGACCTGGAAGTCGTGAGGCGGTGGATGAGAGCCGGCTATGCCGGGTTTCGTATCAAGAACAATCTTACCTTCCCGCCAACGAACATAAGGTCCGGCCTTTTCATTTCTATCGCCCCATCCACCAAGACCGATTATCTCATTGAATTCCACCCATTTGGGGAAAGCGTTGTCCGAAGAGTGGAAAACGACCACACCTCCGCCGTTTTTCACATATTCAACAAAAGCTATTTTTGTCTGCTTGGACCAGTCTTCACCATCATAGTCAAGTATAACAACGTTATAGCCGCTAAAATCAGGCTTGAAATCCTCCATATTTCCGCCCTTGGGAGGGCTCGTGGCAACACCAACATTGAACAATCCGGTCTGCTCCAATATCTGCTTTATGATAAGGCTGCTTACCTGCCAATCATGCCACTCATTCATCTGGCCGTTTACAATAAGCGCTTTCAATGGTGTCTCATCCTCCCTTGAGACGTTTGCTGCCAGCGTTGTGCACAAGACCATAAGCAGTATGATACCGATGCTCTTTGACAATCCCATTGTTTGTGTTCCTTTCTGTTATGTTTTTGCTTCATCAAATATGATCACATTTCAAGTTTGAATTGAAATAACTTTTATTAACCGGCCATAAGTGATTTTCTTGTCCCTGCTATTTGTCAAACGCTGCATCAAAGGCTACCTGCGAGGGTTTGAAGTCGGCCATCTTGATAAAATCACAAGCTTCTTGAGCGCCATGTTCACGATCCATACGGCTGTCCTCCCACTCAATAGAAAGCGGCCCTTTGTATCCAACGTCATTCAATGCAACTATAATCTCCTCGAAATTGATGTCACCGTGTCCGATAGAGCGGAAATCCCAGTACCGGCGCGGGTCGGCAAACTCGGTGTGACCGCCGAAGACACCCACCGTTCCGTCGCCGTGTCCCCACCATGCATCTTTCATGTGGGCATGATAAATACGGCTGCCGAAAGTACGGATGAATTTGACGTAATCCACACCCTGATAGCCCAGATGGCTCGGATCATAATTGAATCCAAACGATTTGTGATTCTTCACCGCCTTGAGCGCTCGCTCGGCAGAGGCAATATCAAAAGCTATCTCTGTCGGATGAACTTCAAGTGCAAATCTCACGCCCTCTGCCTTGAATGCGTCAAGAATCGGTATCCATCTCTTTGCGAAATCCTGGAAACCAGCCTCAATCATCGAAGGCGAAGCCGGCGGGAATGAATAAAGAAGATGCCATATTGAACTGCCCGTAAAGCCACAGACGACTTTTACGCCCATCTTTTTCGCCGCTTTAGCCGTCCGAATCATTTCCTTCGCAGCGCGCTTGCGAACTCCCTCAGGATCACCATTTCCCCAAATATCGGCCGGCAGAATTGCTTTGTGCCGCTGGTCAATATTGTCACAAATCGCCTGCCCGACGAGATGCGAAGAAATCGCCCAGACCTTAAGACCGTAGTCCCTTAGCATTTCTTTTTTCTCTTTGCAGTAATTGTTGCTTTTAAGTGCCCTGTCTACTTCGAAGTGGTCCCCCCAGCAGGCCAATTCTAATCCATCAAAATCCCAGCTTGCCGCTTTTTGAGCTAATACTTCAAGGGGCAAATCCGCCCATTGCCCGGTAAATAATGTCACAGGTCTTGCCATTGTTTATTCTCCTTATCTAAAATTAAGCTCGGTATTTTTAAGAAATTGAATCGTCAACTTCTGAAAGAATGATGCTCATGGGAAATTTTATAATGCAAAATCATTATAACTTTTGTTTTTAAGGCAACTTAAGCTCACAAAAAAGTACCCCTTCTTTCTGAGTATGCCGATACGTTTACATTATAAGTTGCGAAATTAGGTAAGCAATTCAATTTTTCTGAGGAAATACGACTTCTTCATTTAAGCTTTATATTTCTAAAACAATTCTGGATTTTCAAAGTTGCTCAGAATGGATTTATCGTCCCACCATTTCAACCTCTGAGCTATCATCAAATACTGAATATTCGCCAAGAAAAACCTGGGGCTTAGACACTTATCCGGCAAAAATCCATATTCGATAGCACAATGTCGACGTAACATATAGATAATCATTCGCCAAAGGCGTATATGTGCTTGTCAGTACGTAAATATATATTTCCATCCACCAAAGCAGGAGTGGCATAGATGCGCTCTCCGATTTTACTCCGCGCCAAAACATTGAATGTGTCCCCTGCTTGTATTACTATCACAACGCCATTAAGTGAACAGAAGTATATCTTATCGTCAGCAGCAACCGGTGATGCAAAGTAATATACCCTTGGCCCCAGCTTCTCTCCGTATACTTTGTCTCCCGTTTTTGCATCAAAACATGTAACATTACCACCATGCTTGACTAAATACACCCGTCCCTGGTAAAACAGTGGCGATGCAATCTGACCGATCCCTTCGTTCGTGCTCCACTGCACGTGCGACTCACCCACATCATCTTTGCCTCCACAGCGGATAGCGACAAGGGCATCCATATTGCTGGGTTGCATCGCAACAACTTTTTTCGCCACCTGTTGCCATTCCGCTTCGCTGATAGCGCCGTCCTGGTCAGTATCGATGTTTGAGAAATGTTTTTTGACTCCTGCGAATTGAGGTCCCCATCGATATACTAATGCAAGATCTTTGGGGATCTCCGCCTGCACCAGGCGGCCATCTTCATCGCTGTCATACATCTCGAGAAGTTCCTTGAAATGGGGCAATTCTATCGGATTGACAGGATCACCGGTTCCGGCCGCAGAAGCTGTTGCAAAAAGTGTATCTTCTGCATAAACCGGAGTGGGAGCGGCCCCTTTTGGCAGATTGTATAACCACCAGCGTTCGCTTCCGTCCTTGAGATCATAAGAGATTAACTTGTGACCGCCAAGTACAACCAGTTCCTCTTCATTTCCATGTTTCCACAATACCGGAGTTGACCAACCTTCTCTTTCTACTTGACGGTCTTGCCTCCATATTATTTCTCCCGTGTCTCGATTTACGGCAAGTATATGCGCATCTTTTGGAGGATCGCAATTGATGATAACCATGTTTTTTGCCAGTACTGGCGATGCTGCAGAGCCGTATATGATCTCAGGTATAGGAAGAGATTTTCTCCATACCTCATTGCCGTCGATATCATAGGCTAAAAGACCGAACGAACCGAAGTAAACGTACACTCTTTTTCCATCGCATACAGGTGTTGGAGTAGCATGGCTGTTAGAGTTGTCGATTTTTTCCATCGTCTCGGGTTCTACAGCCTTTCGCCACTTGATTTCACCGTTTCCTCGATCAATACAAATCGTCTCAAGGTCCTTACCGGAGCGAGCTGTGATGAAAATACGAGCCTCCCATATACAGGGTGATGAATGTCCTCTGGGAACCTCTATCTTCCAGAGAAGGTTACGCGAGATATCCAACTCAACCGGATAGGTTTGGTCGTCCGGGGCGATACCAAGACCACCGGGCCCGCGAAACTGTGGCCAGATATGTTCGCTTGCTTGTGTCGTGCTGGCAGAATACATAAGCAGGAATGCAACAATCAGGGCCGACACAGGGATGTGTCGATAATTGATCATATGCCACCTCCTTTGAAATAAACACCGAGAATATTTTTCAAATCATTGACAAGAAACGGTTGAATATATACCGCTTCTCGATTTATATCGTCTACAATGGTGCAACGCACTGATAAGACTGAAACTACAAATTACGAAGATTATCAGTATGCCAGCTACAGACGCTATTCTTCTGTTAATACTCCACCTTTTTTTCTAACAGGGGTCTATACCTTCTCTTCAGCTTTATCGCCTTAAAGCGGAACAATCCAGATATTACGGAACCACACCTCGTTCTCATGGTATTGCAGCAGAATAGGCGCCGGTTCGGGCCCTTCAGGCTTGCCTTTACCCGTTTTATTGGGAATCTCGATGTTCCTGTGGATCAGAACACCATTTTGCCATACTGTTATTTGTGCATTCTCAATCTTTTTCGCACTTGGCTCATTGCTATCGTATCGAGCCGCCCGGAAAATAATATCATAGCTTTGCCATTCATTCGGCTTTCTACAGGCATTCGTATTTGGTGCCTTAATTTCATAAATTGCACCACAATCATTGTCCTGAGGCTCTAAGCCGTATGAATCAAGTATCTGCACCTCGTACCGGCGTTGAATATAAACGCCACTGTTGGCGCGGTCCTGGCCTTTGACCTGGGCAGCCAATTGCGGCATTTTAAATTCCAGGTGCATCTTAAAATCTCCGAAGCTCTCTCTGGTCATAATACTGCCTGTTCCGGGAGTGATTTTCATTGCTCCATTTTCAATCTCCCAGCCGACCGGTTTATTACTATCACCGATCCACTGCGAAAAATCCCTGCCGTCGAAAAGCATAACAGAGTTGTTGGACTTTCCAGGCTCAATCTTGACCTCGGGCGGTTCGGCATAATCTTGCCATTGCCTTTCGTTATCCTCAACATTTGCCTTTCCTTCATGCACATAAAAGCGGTAACGGAAGATATGATCCTCGCCCGGCTTCATTTCCCATTCGCCCAATACGGATGGACAATAAACGAAATAAACATAGTCATCTTTAGGTATTGTACGTATAGGTTCAGGATGCCGGAAGTTGTTCGGATTGCTCATTATCGCCACACCTTCCCATTGCCCATCGATACTGCCGGACATATCACACCATCGGACTCGTGTCCCATTTGCATCAACGCGAGTATTACCCTCGCTGGTCAAATAAGCAGATGTTGGCCCATTCCACTGTTGAGCACCACGGTATGCGAACCCGCCATAGTGCCATTTGTCCTGATGAAGAGGAATATCTGTGATATTTCTCTGTGTCGATTTGAAGTCCCAGAGCCAATGGCCTTTCTCGGGTCCGCCAATATTATAAACTCGAATGTCCCAGACCTCTTTAAGTATCACCTTTTCACCGGTTGAAGTCTTCAAAGCAATATGGTCCTGTTCGACCTGAAAACCGCCATAGACCGGCCCTTCAGTCGTCGACATATATCTTGAAAAGCGAATTGTCCCCGTGCCGTCATCGATATTCCAGAAATCAACCAGCTTGCCTTCGTATTTTGTATGTGTCCAGGGCATCCATATCCCAAAATGATGGATGTGGTCTTTGGGGTGTATTTCAGTCAC
>CAZFOQ010000015.1:0-39501 GCA_964520535.1 uncultured Pirellulales bacterium
GAGAATCAAACTGAAAAAACTATACCCGACACTGTAGCGTGGACAGGATACTAGCACATATTCAGTACCACCTGTAGGAATCGTATATGTTATTTGTTTCGTGTAACCCAAATCCACGGCCTTGCCTGAAAATCCCACAAACTCGTAACCTGGTTCAACATCATAAGGAACCGCTGCACCACCTACCTCTAAATATATACCTTGTTTCTCTCCTCCTACAATCATATACGGAGGTTCATCATCAAATTTCCACTCAGTTGAAGACGTGGGTGCACCAGCAGTAATCGCCCCCCCTACGGTGGGTGAGTTTTGCGTCCAGTAACGGTAGTCAACTACTACATCATAATGTACACTATTCACATAGAGATCAGCAACCTTCACGTTGTCACTCCCTGGGGGATTTCCATAAATGAAATCTTTTACACCAAGATAAAGACCTTCATATCCAGAAATGTTTTCAGTCCAAGTAAACCAGGTAGAATCTTGATGTGACTCGACTGGAATGATTGATACCACTTCTGAACCCGTACTTGAATCACTTATCTCTGCCATGAAAGCGGGAAAGTTGCCGGGAGGTCCTGGGGGAAGGTCAGTATTCGAAACCTGTTCAATATGTATGACTTGTGCTTGCACAAATACGGGTACGATAAGAATAAATGATAACAATACAATCACAACCTTGTACATAGGTTCCTCCTCCTATAAAAACTCTACATAAGGGTCTTTTCCATCCATGTATGAATAAGAAACTTCCTTATGGTGGGTGAAAATCCGGCAGTAATAAAAGAAAAGCTTCTTACCACACAACCTCTAAAAAATAAACTAACATATTGGTTTGAGGATGTCAATAGAAAACGTCCTATAATTAGTCTTTTTTTAAGAGAAAAGCATGTTTTTTAAAAGTCACTCCTTTGAAAATACGCCGATAAGGATTGTTTCTGCATGTTTTTACGAGACTATTTGTTTTCTTTGCGATACGCAATACTATAAGCGCAATAAGAATCTGTTTTAGTCTTCTATTGTTTGGATGTTTTCGGGGCCGAGGCGTTTCAGATCGAGCAGTTGATTTCGGCCGAGTTTGGCGTCGATTAAAACGGAGCTATTTGTGTATTGCTCATTTAAGATATATCCATGTGCCCGGAGAAAGCTCTGGACTTTGCCGTTCGATTGGCTGCTGATCACCCGAATCAGAAGCTCAGCGCCTTTGTACCTGGCTGTGACAACTTCGCTTAAACCATCAAGGCCAAAGCCTGTTTTGGCTGATATGCATACGGCATCCGGGTATAGGGTTTGCAGCATATCGAAATCACCGATGTTCTTGACAATGTCAACTTTGTTAAACACTTCTAAAATTGGTTTTTTGCTGCAGCCGATTTCCTCCAGAACGTTATTGACTGATTCAATTTGATTCAGCGCATCCGGATTGGATACATCTACGATATGCAGCAGCAAGTCAGCATTGACTGCCTCTTCGAGCGTTGCCTTGAACGAGGCGACCAGTTGATGAGGCAGACTTTTCACAAAACCGACAGTATCGCTTATTAGCACTTCCACTCCTTTGGCCGGCATCCATCTTCTTGTTCGCGTATCGAGTGTTGCAAAGAGTCTGTCCTCGACGAGAACATCCGCATTAGTGAGCTTGTTCAGGAGGGTACTTTTACCCGCGTTTGTATAGCCGACCAGGCAGATTTTGAATAGTCCCCTTCTGCCGTCAATCTCCCGAATCCTGCGCTTGTCGATGTTTGCAAGTTCGCGTTTCAGCTCCGTGATTCGTTTGCTGACCAATCTGCGGTCGATTTCCAACTGCTGTTCGCCGGGCCCTCTGGTGCCAATACCGCCGACAGCACCTGCAGTGGTGCCGCCGCCCGCTCCGGCTACGGCGTCCAGGTGTGACCACATCCGTGTCAATCGCGGATATGTGTATTCCAACTGGGCTAATTCGACCTGCAGTTTGGCCTGTTTGGTCTTGGCTCTGGTCGCGAATATATCCAGAATCAACTCGCTGCGGTCGAGAACTTTGGCCTCGACAATCTTTTCAAGCTCGCGTATCTGGCCCGGCGAAAGGTCGTTGTCGAATATAACAACATCTGCTTTGAATCGTTTTACACGTGTTCCGAGTTGTTCGGCTTTTCCCTTACCTATATATGTGGAAGGATTTATTTTACGGATTTTCTGCTGGAACCTGTCTACAACGACCGCCCCGGCACTTTCAGCCAGGGCTGTAAGCTCAGATAATCCGTTTGCCCCATCAAGACTATGCAGGACAGCGGCTACCAAAACCGCCCTCTCTTTCTTAACTCTCAGCGTCTGGCGAAATTTCTCCAACTAAAAAACCTCCAAAATCGCTTGACTATTTTAACATATTTGCTCATACTATACAAAAAATTCCAAAAGTAAGGAAAATTTACACTTTTTTAGTCCTATATTTGATGTTTTTTTGTCAAGAGTGCCATTTTAGGCCAAAAACTGCCGGGTAGTAGTTTTTTTGACTTGAAAAAGGATAAGTTCTGCTTTAAATTAATCGGCTTAACGTTTTTTGACGAACTAATATTAGAAAGGTTTTAATAGCTCGAAACCTCAGGAACATAATAAGGATTCTTTTTTTATGTTAAAAGTTAAATCGCGGGCAGGTGAATCAGTTCAGCAAATGATAAGGCGCTTTAAGAAGCTGTGCGAAAAAGAAGGTCTAATCAGAGATATGAAGCGCGTTGCATACTACGAGAAGCCTTCGGAGAAGAATCGTCGGCGTATGCGCAGAGCCCAGCGAAATGTAATAAACACCTAATACGAGTTTGTTGGTAAGAACCCCGGCTAATATTATCCATTCCTTTAATCACGCCGAATTTTGGATTAGTGTTACATTCTTTTGTAGCGTGGTCCGCCGCCACCTTCAGGGACCGTCCATCTGATATTATCGAACGGACATTTTCTCTGGCAGGTTTTGCAGTGCAGGCAGTTGGATGGATTGGCGGGCTTGACTTCATCGTGGATAGTCTCATACACACCGGCAGGGCAAAACGTAATGCACGGACTGTTGAACAAGTCTGTGCATTTAGTCCGGCAAACCTCGGCATCCAGGATCGTCAGGTGTGACGGTTCTTCTTCACGATGCTCGGTTGCGGCCATTGCAGTGAAGGTGTCTTTATCGAAATTCTGATTGGGCTTAAGGCGGTATGAAGCGATTGCCATTGCTTCGTAGTCTTTTTCAACATCGAACTTCGGTAAAAGTCCGCCGAGGATTGAAAGCGGCATTCCCTGGAGAGGTCCGAATTTTGCGACCGTCTGCCGGAAGTTTTTCGCTGATTTCATTTCCCTGCTGATATTGGATTTTTCTATTAATTCGCTGTACACAGAAGCTGCTGTTTTGGGAGCATCGAGAGTTTGGGCAATAGCATTTGCCGCCTGGATACCTGAGTCTATAGCGTTATGCAGGCCTTTGATTTTGTGCATGTTCACAAAGCCGGCGCTGTCACCGAGAATCATTACATTGGCTTTGCCGATATTACCGGTTTCGGGGTCTCTTGGAATGGCATAGTAACCGCCTTCGGGAATCATTTTGGCCCCGGCTTCTACGACTGTGCCGCCTTCGATAAACTGCCTGACGAAACGATGATTCTTAAAATTTGTGAGCGCATCCTGTGGACTAAAGTCGTAATATTTCCAGTCGGCACCAACAATCATACCGACAGAGAGATGCTCCTGAGCACCGGCATATATAATCCCGCCGCCGAACATTCCCGGACCGATGAACGGCGTCCAGATTGGGTGGCCCATAGCATGAACGACACGGCTTGAGGAAAACTTATCGTACTGTTCGGGACTTACCTTTATCAGCTCTTTGACGCCAACAGAGTATAGTTGTGGACTTTGTCTTTGCAGATTTGCTTTTTCTATGAATTTTTCCGTTAGCAGTCCGTCACATCCTTCAGCAAGCACAACGAAATCGGCCGATACAAGTTCGCCTTCCACAAAATTGGGTTGTTTATTGCCTTCTTTATCGAGGCCCTGGTCAACAAGTTTTACACCTATAGCTTTGCTTGTAGATTCGTCGAGAATGATATCCTGCGCTGCAAAGCCGGTCATCACTTCGGCTCCGAGGTCTTTAGCAATTTGTCCCAGCCATTTGGTGAGCTTGCTTATCGATACGGAATAGTCACCCTTATGTATCATTTGGCCAAAGCCGAGTCTAAAGGTTTTGGCAGGATTGATTGCAAAAAAGATGTTGAAAGACAATTTCCTGCCTAACAGGAACATAATATCATCTTTGTCGATTTTGTTTGCGAGAACATCCTTGGCGGAATCGGTTTCCTGCCATCCGGGAGCGGCAGTGTCCAGCAGAGTATGCAGCGGTTCAGGTTCCAGGACTGCGCCGGAGAGATTGTGATTACCCAAATCAGCGGACTTTTCCACGATGCAAATATCGATATCCGGTTTTTGGGTTTTTAGTTGTATCGCAGTTGCCAGGCCGGCCGGCCCCGCTCCAACGACTAATACCGATACTTTATTGTAGTCTTTGTTGTTTGGCACTTTTAGTTCCACCTCTAAAACTCAGTAGATGAGGTTAGCATGGTCAGCTTTGCAGCCCTGACAATGGCGGCAAATTTTTAAACACTATGTTATGGCTTTATTTTCGATTTCAGTTTTATGCTTGTTCCAATGCCTGAACTAATTGAGGTATCGTTTCTTCCACAGTTCCCACGATATAGTAATCACATTGCTTAAATATCGGCGCGTTTGGATCGCTGTTGATGGCGACAATAGTCTCAGTATTGGCGACTCCTATCATGTGCTGAATGGCGCCGGATATTCCCAGGGCGATATAAAGTTTCGGTCCGATGGAAGTACCGGTTTGACCTACCTGGTGCACTCGTTCAACAAAACCTTGTTCCACGGCTGCACGCGATGCACCTCTTTCAATCTGTGTATTTAGCCTTTTTGCCAAGCTTTCAGAGAGTGTGCTCAGAAGTTTGTCATAGTTGTCGCGGCTTTGCATACCTTTGCCGCCGCTGACAATTACTTCGGCACCGAAGTTCACATCGCCGGCACCTAATTCGGTCTTAATAATCTCCAGACTGACATCATCTTCGCGAAGCTCAACTTTATGTTTGATGACTTTGCCCATTCTTGACTTGTCCGGTTGTATTCTCTTCATAACGCCCGGCCTTGCCGTAGCCATCTGAGATTTTGAATTTTTTGTCCGAATGGTGGCCATGACGTTACCACCGAGAGCAGGGCGGGTCTGCAATAGCAGGGCGATGTCACCTTTTCGCGAACTATCACGGATGTCTAATCCGGTGCAGTCGGCAGTCAGACCACATTCAACTCTATAAGATACCATCGGCGCAAGCATTCGGCCTTGTGGAGTTGCGGCATAAAGAACGGTTTGCGGCCAGTATGTGCTTATCGCATCTGCAACTGCTTTGCGATACGCCGTTGGATCGAATACGCTCAGTAGCTTGTCCTCAATGACATAGATATTGTCCGCTCCTGCGGCGATTAATTCTTTTGCCATCGGCTCGATCTCATAGCCGGCCAAACATACGCCTACTTTGGTTTTGAGTGAATCCGCGAGTTCGTGAGCTTTACCGATAAGCTCGAACGTGGACGGGTGTATGACACCTTCGCTGTGCTCGGCGACGACCCAAACCTCGCCCTTAAAAGCCGGTTCGGTCAATTCCAGGCCATTTATCATATCTTCCAGCGCTCTCTCATGGAAATGTTCACCTGCGGCTTTAAGAATCTTTTCTCTGGCATCATCGTCAATTTGGTTAGCTTCTTTTATTCCGAGTTCCTTGAGTTTTTCGCTCAGGATTGCATAATCATCTTGTTCCTTTTTGGTTCCTTCGAAGCTCCTGTCAAGCAAACTCGCTCGTTTGTTCGGTAGAACATAATGATGTTCCTGGGCACCGCCATCTCGATCAACCTCGCCGTTGCCGCTTTTGAAGTTCTCGACAAGCACCTTTGTCAGTGAATTTGCGTCATTGAGTTGCCGGCATTTTCTTGTGCTTTTTCCCGGCGGAAACACCCGAATTACCGCTGTTTTAGAGCCTTTGACCCCAAAGTGGGTGGCTTTAATATCTTCGCTATCCCAGGTGATTAATTGTGTTTTATTTGCCCATCGTGCTTTCGAAAATGTGGCATAAAGAGGAAATTCGTACTTGGCGACAGTTATTACTGCCGGCAGCTTTTTGGGGGCTACTACCTGACTGCCACCGCTGATAATGCGAGTAAATTCAAAACGGTTGTTTTTATATACGGCATCGGTCACATAAGCTATACAAGGCAGGCCGAGCTCTTCGGCCATCTGCGGTGGTACCTGAGCGGTGTCGCCGTCCACTGATTGCATGCCGGAGATAACAAAGTAATCGTTCTCGTTCTTGAAGGTTTTATTTACTATTTTTCTGACCGCAAATGCCAATGGATTTGCTGTTGCAACGGTATCTGCTCCGCCGAGAGCTTTGTCAGTCAGCAGTATCGCCTTGTCGACACATCTGCTCAGGCTGTATCGCAGTACCTCCTCTGCCATTGGCGGACCCATAGTTAAAGCGATGATTTTACTTTGATGGTCACTACTAATTTCTTTCATATAGTTTGCAAAAGCTAAAGCCTGCGCATCCAATTCATTGATTACGCTGGCTAATCGGGTTCGAATCAGCGTGCCGGTTTCGGGATCGAACGCATTGTCGGTGATTTGCGATACGTCGGGGACCTGTTTTACCAGGACTATGTAGTCACTCATGTTTGGTATCTCATATTTCGTATAGCATCAGTGGTTTTAACTTGATTTAGAACGCAAAATCGAAAATTCAAAGCTTTAATTACCCAATTGTTAAAATTGCCTGTGCAGAGTAAGCAGTTACAGGACAATAAAAAAGTGATTATATCAGGGTCCGGATGTTTTTCAAATAATATAAGTTTGTATTTTTGGCTTTAACTTTTGTGTTGTTTTTATTATAAAGCAGATTTTGCGGCCAAAAAGTCCGATTTAGTGCTTGTATTGTGTTGTTAAATAATATTTAATGTGAGGTACGTGTATTGAACAACTAAATGTGAGTAAGATAGCTTATTTTATTGAGGTGAACGTCAATGGCAGATTTGAAAGCATTGTCTGATGCAATTATAAAGGGAGATCAAAGCACGGCAGTAGAAATTACCAGGCAGTCTCTTGCAGAGGGCACACCGGCTAAAAGTGTTCTCGATGACGGGCTGATTGCGGGCATGGAAGTTGTTGGTGCTCGTTTCAAGAAGAACGAGATTTATATACCCGAGGTTCTTATAGCTGCACGTGCAATGAAAATGGCCATGGAAGTGCTTGAGCCTGAACTTGTTAAGGCTGGCGTTGAGCCGGTAGGAAAGTTGGCAATAGGGACTGTTCAGGGCGATTTACATGATATTGGTAAAAATTTAGTGGCAATGATGCTCAAAGGAGCTGGTTTTGATGTCGTTGACCTGGGCGTGGATGTCGGGCCGGAAAAATTTGTTGAGCAAGCCAAGGCTAAGGGCATCCAGCTAATTGGCATGAGCGCACTTTTAACTACAACTATGCCGGGTATGGAAAAGACTGTAAAGGCGCTCAAGGGTGCCGGCCTTTCAACGAAGGTTATTGTAGGTGGTGCGCCTGTGACGCAGGATTACGCCGACAGAATTGGAGCCGATGGCTATGCAGCCGATGCCGCTTCGGCTGTCGATATGGCAAAAAGCCTTGTAGCATAAAAAAGATGTACTTGCTGCACAGTAGTTTGTTGTGTTTTTGAGGTCTTGAAGAATTTGAAAAACAGCCGTTTATACGGCTGTTTTTTTTAGCCTACTTTTTGTAAAATGGACACTTGGTTATGCGAAAGATAAGCAGTCCAAGTTTAGCTCAATTATTGTTTCAGCTTCGATACACGCCGCAAAAGAAGCGCCGAAAACAACTCGATGCTGCCGAGAAACTGTTTGAGATTATTGAAAAAGACAAGGAATATCCATTCGAGTTTGTATGCTTTCGTATTACAGGTTTTCACCTAAAGAGTGCAGTCGAGAGCGAGCTTATAAAAGGAGATGAACTATTAGAGGATTTGCGAATTTTTATATCTAAGCTCAGTGGCCAGATTGCACAGCCTGTCTCGGAACAAAGAGAGAAGATTTTCACGATCGAAGAACTTGCAAAAAACCAAGGAGTATCAACAAAGACTATTTATCGCTGGCGAAAACGTGGTCTTATCGCGGAGAAATTCATTTTTCATGATGGCACAAGACGTTTCGGCTTTTTGCAGTCATCGGTCGATCGATTCTTCAAGGAAAATCCGGAATTGACCGGCAAAGCTGAAAGCTTTGAAAGACTTACGAGTAAACAGAAAGACCAGATTATAAAGAAGGCTGCCAAGCTTGCCGCAACAACCAAACTCTCTCGCTACCAGATTATAAAGAAAATAAGTGCCGAGTTCGATAAGTGTCTTGAAACTATCAGATATACACTCGTAAATTACGATAAAGCCAATTCTGATAAAGCAATTTTTAAAAAATCCCCCGGCGCCATCGAACCTTCCCGGGCTGCTGAGATCTACAAGCTCTTCAAACAAGGTTGGGACATTAAAGAATTGATGAAGCGTTTTGATAGGAATAAAAGTTCGATATACCGAATTATTAACGGAAGGAGGGCTAAAGCTCTTTTGGCTAAAAAAATTGAGTTCATTGACAGTGATGAATTCCTTAGCGAAGATGCAACCCGGAAGATTCTGTTAAAACCAACTGAGCAGGCACAGCCTACAACTTATGGAAATTTTGAGCCGTTGAAGTTAGCCAATAGTTCGCTGCCGGAGTATTTGCAGATATTAAAGAATGTCCCCGTACTCAATAGAGAGAATGAAGTCGAGCTGTTTCGTAGATATAATTACCTTAAATATTTAGCCTCTCAGGAACGTACCGGTCTAAAACCAACCCATGTTTCTGGAATAAGACTTCGTCGGATAGAGGGCTATTTGGCTGAGGCTGAAACAATACAAAGAAGAATAATTGAAGCGAACCTGCGACTTGTAGTCAGCGTTGCTCGCAAACACACCTCTGCAAGAGCGAGTCTGCTTGATCTGATCAGTGAGGGTAACATCTCACTTATGCATGCGGTCGAGAAATTTGATTATACCAGAGGCTTCCGTTTTACCACTTTTGCTTCCTGGACAATAGCTAAAGACTACGCTCGTAAGATACCGGCTCAGGCCTCCCGGCTTGATAAGACAACAGCAGCTTCTCTGGCAGATTTCCATCGCGATTTAAAGACCAAAGACGTGGCCGATTTTGCCGCTATTGAGCGAGCGCACAAGAGCCTGACACGTGTGATTAAAGATAATCTTACCGAACGCGAGCAGTACATCATCCTGAATCGTTATGGTCTGATTGGCTCGCCGCTCAAAAAGAAGACAAAGACCTTGATACAAATCGGCCAGGAGCTCGGCCTGAGCAAGGAAAGAATCCGCCAGATCGAATTAAATGCACTGCAGAAGTTAAGACAGTCACTGAGTGTCAAAGAATTCGAGCTTTTAACCGGCTAATTTTCCGCAGTTCTTTCTTTGCCGGTCAGTTCAGATATTTGAAGCTGCAGCTCTTTCATTTCTTTGAGGACGTTCAGCTTTGTGTCAATCACCCAATACCAGAGTTTCATCAGAATTGTAGAATTAAAACCGATCATAAAAAAGAGTACCCATGAAAGCATTCCAACAGTGCTTCCGGCATTCCGCAATCCGATGTAACCTCCGATCATCATGCCGATGCTGCAAAGATAGAATATCCAGAAAATTATTTTCGTTTTTCGCATGTTCTTATCAAACCACATTTGTACAATCTCCTTCCTCAGCGTCTCGCTCCTTTTAAGATCGAAATCGCCGTTCTTTTCCAAAACTTTTTTCAGTTCTTGTTCCAGGTTATTCATTTTGTGAACGCTCAACTATTTCTCTTAATTGGTTCAATGTTCGATGGAGTCTCGATTTTACTGTCCCTTGCGGCGCGCCGGTTATTTCTGCGATCTGTTCTATTTCAAAACCCTCCTTATATCGTAACGTTAGTAAGGCCTGGCGTTCAGGCAAAAGTTTATTGATGGCTTTTAAAAGTACTTCGGTTTTGTCATTGCTGTTTTCTTTTTTGCCGGGTTCGTGTTGGATATTTTTTTTAAGCTCGTTATTGAGTTTTTGTTGTCGCTGTTGCCTTCGCAGCCAGTCGGCGCATTTGTTATTGGTGATTCTAAAGGCCCATCGGGGAAAAACAGCCACATCGTCAAGTTTTTTTATGCCCTTTATAATCCCGTGCCAGGTTTCCTGGATGATATCCCAGGCGGCCGATTCGGAACCGGTGACCCGATACGCATAATTCCAGAGACGCTTTTGCCATCTGCCGACAAGCTCGTTAAATGCTTCTTTGTCTGCCTGCTGGCATTTTATGACAAGCAGCTCGTTATATATCTGGTCTCGGCTCTTTGCCATATTTCTATATTACAAGTCGGATGGGCTGTGATAAACGTTCCATTTTTCGTTCCATCCGGCAACCCCAGGCGCTGCCCGGGGCTAAAAAACCTGTCCTGAGCGAAGTCGAAGGATTGGCTTTGAATTGGCTTTGTTTTGGCTTTATTTGGCATAAAATTGGCTTTAATTGGCTTTGAATTGGGTTTGTTTTTGAGCCGGCCATGAGGCCACAAATTGCCGTAATTGTTTGTTATCATTGAGCTTATATTCATTTTGGCATTTTTAAAATTGGCTTTGTTTTGCATAAAAAAGTTCGATTTGTAGAGAACTCTCGACAATTGTCGAATAACCCTTTCGTCTCTCGTCGCTCCGCCTAAGGCGTCCCTTATGGGAGTCCCTCGTATCTCGTACCTTAGGCACGAGTGAAGCGAAATAATTTAAATTAGCCATCCCGACAGAGTCGGGATTCCGTAATTTTGCATTTTTCATTTTTACTTTTGACTTGTTTAATTCTCCGCTAACCGCTGAAATATCAAATATTAAACATTAAATAGTAAAATCTCATATAAAAGCTAAAAAATTGAGCTCCGGAACGCAGATAAGCCTGATTATGGCCGGTAGGCTTCAAATTTTGAATTTTGCGTTGTGGTTTTACCTTTTGACTTTTTACTTTTGGCTTGGATCCGTCCTCCGCTACCCTCTTTTTCTTTCCTCTGCTTTTTTTACTTTTTCCTTTTTCCCTTTCTAAGCTGGTGCTTAGATAGTTATCTATCTTACAAACAAACCGGCGAAAAAACAACCAAAATCCGCATTTTTAAGTAAAATTGTCCTTTAGTCCCCGCTGCTTCGTTTTGCTTCACAAAACGGCGGGGATGTATTGAGTATTGCGTATTTCGTATATCGAAGCAGCAAAATTCCCGGTCATTCCGAGCGGAGCGAAGCGTAGTCGAGGAATCTATTCTGAATAGATCTCTCCATTTCGCCTTTGTCTCCGGTCCGCCCTGGGTGTGCCTTAGGCAGAGATGACAAAAAACGGTCATTGCGAAGGAGTTTCTTTGGTACGACTGCGGCAATCTCTATATGCTCTATGCTGATTTTTCCACTGAATGTACTTGCTCCGCTCTGAAGCAATGGTTATAATGCTGGAGCATCAACCTTGAGCGAGCAGTAAAAAGCATTTTTTGCCGTAGTTCGACATACGCTATACGAACGACGAAATGTGCTTTGTGCACATTTGTAGATAGATGCGAGTTTTTCGGAGTAAAATGGATTCTTTCAAGAAATGTACAGGGTAACTTTAATTCAACTTGGAATGATGCCAAACACTCGACTTTATGACTTTATATTTCAGTCCACTCATTATCACCCATACCGAGTAAGTATCGTATTCGAGCGCGTCCACTCGATATCAGCGCCTTTATGGCATATTCGTACATACATGCGTCCGCTTCGCACCTAGGTGGAGCAATAACTCGGGTGGTGATTTCTGGCACGCTCAAAAACCAGTCAAGGTTAGTTCGTGCAAGGCCTAAGCTGTGCAAGATAGCCTTCTGTTTCAGGGCAGATCTAACCACGATGTCCTTACCAGTACGTGCAAATCTCTTGTCATCGTAGCAAACAAAAAGATTGTGATTGGCTACATCAACAACTAGCAATGAAGCGTAGCCCAACAGTAGCTTAGGATCGGCAGCAGTGAATGTAAATCTCCAAGCACCGGAACTCAGCCTATTGTTTGCAACATAAGTGGCGAATCTAAGGAGTCTCTGGATTTGGATCTCGGGCTGTATACCGGGCTTCCCAATCACCGAACCTGAAATGGAAACACACCAACGTTCTAAAAAGTCCAAATATTTTCGACAACATCCCTCAAGCTTGGTATCTCCATTTTCAGCCAACCAAGGAGCTTTAAGGACCACCTTTCTTTCTTCCAACCAATCCAAGAGCCTTGTTGTGAAACTCGCTATTGTTTCGTCATCATTCAACTCGAAATTAGGATCAATAGAGTTTGCTTCTTGTACTGCCTCAAAAGGAACCATTGAGTTCATAACGTCGCGATACAGGAAGTCCTGTAGATCCCCTATGGCTGTTGCCATGATATGTTCCTGATAATTGACACTGGTAAACACTTCTTTGTCCTTTCAGTCTTCTTAGTCCTGCGAAAGCTCTTTTAGTGCCCGAAAAGTTACATATAAATTAAGGGCTATGGAATTGTTTTCTTTCTGGTCTTCGTGTGATGTTCCCATTGACGCGGCGATCAACATAGGATTTTGGGCTTGTTGACTCTCCCAATATGCCAGTTCTTGATCATGAAATACAGGAGAGCCCAACGCTTCAAATAGAGAAAGATCTAGCGGCCCCGATAAACGCTGAAATAGACTAAGGTCTACTGTCTCACCGCTCGTAACTATGTCAAGCAACGAGCCGGAGGGCAAGCTAAGCTCTTTTTCCAAATATACAATAAACTCCATGGGCTTCTTGAGTAAATTATCCTTCACTAGTTGCGTCATTTTTCTGAGAATAGTATCTCGCCCACCGAATAATCCACAAACGCTCTCAATACTTCTCTTCTTTTGTGGATCTACCCAAGTCTTCTTTGACGCATCAGAAGACTTCGTCGCAGCTGGCTTTTCGGAAATCTTTCCATCTACTGGCATGCGTACGCCACTTCGACTACCTGCTCTCTGATGTCGACGCTTGAGTCCTTCGATAAGCGCACCTTTTAACTGTGTAAAACCATCTTCTTTAAATAAATCCAAGCATTGAAAACTTGCGAGATTTTGTGGTAACTCACAATCCTCAAGACGAGTTGGAATTAGGTAAATATCATTTTCGAGTTTTTCTTTCCACATTTCAAGGCCCTCTTTGATTTCCTTCTGGAGATAACCCCTCCTTGTTATCGAGTTTTTTGATATGCATGCTAAGAAGAAGTCCGATCGTCGTATAGCCCTACGAATGCTGCTCGACCAAATCTCGCCGGGTAGTATATTCTTCTCATCCATCCATGGCGCAAAGCCGCCATTTACAAGTCTATCATAAAGGCTCTCCACACGGTTCCTATCGGGCTTAGCATAACATAGAAAGATGACAGCTCTTTCGTCTTCCAAAATCCTTTCCCCTTCTACTATGAACGTATATTTCTACGGCGCACCAGAATTTATTAGGGACAGCTGTTTTTCTTTACGCTGCATGAGGCATGAATACGTGTCTCTCCCTAGTTTTTTTCAAATATATCTCGTATTGCGAAGTTCCATTTATCCCGATTGTTTAGGTCTTGCCAAACATCTGAGACATTCTTAACTTCATATGTTTTGTTTGGCTTCCAACTGTTTCTGTATTTGGTGTAAACCGTGATTGTTAAATCAAAACTCTTAGGAATATGATTCTGTTGTATATTTTCAATTGGATAGAATACATATTTTCTTATCTCTGTGGTTTTTCCAACGATAACTATGGGCAGGAGTTCAACTTGATTGATGCTAGAACCACTAGCCAGAAGGGTGTCGTATTCCCGCATACTTGCGAATTCTCTGTGCCACAAACTCCTGTTGTTAGATGTTAATGTGACATTTAGTTTGACATCTTGCACACATTCTGTTTTTCCACCAGAATTTGTAAGTGCAAGACTCATTAGTATAACTGGGTTGCGATCTCCTTGGTCGATGTGACCAACAAATAGTTTAACTTGTTTTCCGGCTGCAACATCAAGTTTGAATTGAAAATTGTTGTCCCAGAAAGTGTATGCAGACAATATCAGAGCAACCAAAGATATCAAATATGGATTAAATATATACTTACGCAACTTTCGTTTATTGTTCATATAATCACACATAAGAAATACTGACTAACATAATAATACCTATGGCAGAGCTATCCAACAATTTTTGTAGAATTTATTATGACGGAAATACAATCTCAACATTCAAGAATGGTTGGTACTGGGATATTATCTTTGGCTGCCTCGTCTGAAACCTTCCACAAGGCATAGAATATCAAATATGAGTGTATTTGTCACAGTTTTTTTAAGAAGCCGGACCTAATTTATGGCCGGGGGCGATGGTGTAGAGTCGTTTCTTCGGTTCGGTGTTGGTGTGAGCAGCGACGATTTTGCCGACAAAGATGATGTGGTCACCGGCGGGTGTTTGCGAATCCAGTATGCATTCGAAGTTGGCAACGGCGTCGGACAGCAACAAAGAGTCGATTTGTTTGGCCGGTTCGGTTGGACAATCGAACTCGGTGAATTTGTCTGCTTTTCTGCCGGACTTTGAGCCGAAGAACAGTGCCGCTTCGGCCATCTCCGAGGATGGGAAAGCTATCGTAAAGCATTTCGAATGTGTGATGGTTTCAATTGAATAGTGCTTTGCTGCTACGGCGATTGCCATCATCGGCGGGCTGCCGGATACAATCATCGTCCAGCCCAACGTGACGGGATTGGCTTTACCGGCCTTGTCCCTGGCGATTGCTATGACTACCTGCTCGGGATACTTGGTCTTTATAGCATCGGAATATTCAACCTGTTTTTGCATTGCTTTTGTCCTGAATGAGATTTATATTAGTCTGGATAAACGCTAACAGAATTATAATTACACTATTATCTATGACAAGGAGAAAAAAGTGAGCACGATAGGTTTCGTCGGCAGCGGGAACATGGCAGAAGCCATGATAAACGGCATACTGAAAGCCAATGTGTACAGACCGGGCAAAGTATATACCAGCGATATTCGACCTGAGCGGCTCTCGTATCTTCGAGAGCACTACGGGGTCAGAACGGCAGATAGTAACGCGGAACTGGCTTCGAAGGTTAATAACCTGGTTTTAAGCGTCAAGCCGCAAAATATGCCCGAGACTTTGGAGAGTATAAAAGATGCAATTCGGCCGGATATGCTGATTATATCCATCGCGGCAGGTATTAAAACAGCGAATATATCTTCTGTTCTGGGTGATGTCGCAATAGTTCGTGTTATGC
Source organism: uncultured Pirellulales bacterium (assembly GCA_964520535.1). GTDB lineage: Bacteria > Planctomycetota > Phycisphaerae > Sedimentisphaerales > Anaerobacaceae > JAFGPS01. Next base: position 15,394 of record CAZFOQ010000015.1, read on the forward strand.
CCAATATGCCGGCCTGGGTGGATGAAGGTGCCAGTGTACTTTTTGCCAACGAGAAAGCACAGACGAAGGTCGAAGTCGCAAGGTTGGTTTTCCTTTCAGTAGGTGAAGCAGTTGTTGTTGAGGATGAGGATTTGCTCGATGCGGTTACTGCTGTAAGTGGGACAGGACCTGCTTATTTTTTCCTTTTAATGCAGGAGATGATAAAGGCAGGTATCGAACTTGGCCTGCCTGAAGATATAGCTAAAGAATTGGTTCTCCAAACCGCCAAAGGCGCCGCGATTCTCGCCGAAAAGGCAGCCGAAAATGGTGAGACACCAGACGTGCTAACCAGGAAAGTTGCCACTCCAAACGGCACGACGGAAGCGGCGTTTAAGGTCTTCGCTGATAGAAATTTTGAGGAAGTGGTTTTAGCGGCTGTGCGGCGAGCGGCGGAGAGAAGCCGGGAACTTTCCGCCGGTTAAGAATCCGGCAATATAACACGGCAGGAGTGCTCGCAAAATAGAAAACACGTGGGATGAGTTTGTATGATTAAGGCTGATAATCTCAGGAAACGATATGGGAATCTTGTTGCGCTGGATGATGTGAGCTTTGAGGTGCAAAAGGGGGAGACATTCGGATTACTGGGGCCTAACGGAGCGGGGAAAACGACCGCAATTAAATTACTGTGCGGGCTTTTGAAGCCTGATGCCGGAATGGTTACACTTGACGGAAAGACCAATCCGGGTTTGATTGAGGTTCGTTTATCTTTGGGAGTAGTTCCGCAAACACTGGCGATTTATGAAGAACTTTCGGCGGAAGATAATCTGCGTTTCTTTGGCAGGATATACGGATTAAGCGGGCGACGGTTAAAAGAGCGAGTCAGGAATTGTCTTGAAATAGCAGGCCTGACACAGCGCAGCAGAGAGCGAGTCTCAAAGTATAGCGGCGGGATGAAACGACGACTTAATATGGTGTGTTCTTTTTTGCACGAGCCACCGATTTTGCTGCTTGATGAGCCGACGGTCGGGGTGGATCCGCAGTCTCGCAATTTGATATTCGATACAATAGAGGATATGAAAAAACAGGGCCGGACAATAATCTATACAACTCACTATATGGAAGAGGCTCAACGTCTTTGCGAGAGGGTGGCGATTCTTGACCATGGCAAAATTTTAGATATGGACACCGTTGAGAATCTTATTACCAAGCACGGAGGCCCATCTCATATCGAGGCCGAGTTCGAGGAAAGATTGCCTGATCCCGAAAAAATAAAACCGTTTATCGGCAATGAGAATATACAGTTTGAAGAGAACAGGATTAAGTTCCAGACCGACCGGCCGATGGAGTCTCTGGCGAAGCTTAACAGCGGCGGCCTGCGTTTTCGTTCGCTTAAAATTCAAACAGCTACTCTTGAGGATGTTTTTCTTAACCTCACCGGACGGAGGCTTAGGGACTAATGAAGATGGTATTATTTCTTGCTATTAAAGACCTGCGTGTGCTGCTCAGTGATAAAGGGAATATTTTTTGGGTTTTCGGTTTTCCCGTTCTGTTTGCTTTGTTTTTTGGCGCTATATATTCCGGCATAGGTAAGGGGCCGTCCGGCATGAAAATAGCCGTAGTGAATGAGGATAAGTCCGACTTTTCGAGCTCTTATATATCAAGGCTGGAGTCCGATGAAGCATTACAGATAGTTCACCTGAGCCGAGACGAGGCCGTTGAGCAGGTCAGAAAGGGTAAAGTAGCCGCGGCGGTTATCATAAACGAGGACTTTGGAGACGGAATTGAAGCGATGTTTAACAGCGACGAGCCAAAATTGGAGATAGCATCGGATCCATCGCGCAGGATGGAAAGCGGCTATCTTCAAGGACTCCTCGCTAAGGCACAATTCGAGGCCCTCGGCGAAAAATTCATCGACCGAGCATGGATGAGGGATCAGATTAGTCTCTGGAGGAATGAGTTGGGGAACGCCGATGATCTCAATGCCGAGCAGACAGAACTATATTTGAATTTCGTCGATTCTTTCGATACCCTGCTAAGGGATGTCAACGAAGAGAATTATAAGGCAGGTTTTAATGGAGATATACTGAACTTTGCCAAATTGGATGTGAACAGAGAACGTGAAGGCCCTATTACATCTTTTCAGATAACGTTTCCACAGGCTATGCTTTGGGCAATACTCGGGTGCACGGCTACATTTGCAATTTCGATTGTGAAAGAACGTACAAACGGCACATTTGCACGTTTACGCATCGGCCCGATTGGACGTGCTCATATTCTTGGCGGCAAAGGTCTGGCGTGTTTTATAACATGCATATTCATAATGTGCGTTCTGTTTATTGGTGCCAAGACAATCTTCAAAATGCCCATAGGCAACCTGTTGCTGTTCTTTCCGGCAGCACTTTGTACAGTGCTGTGTTTTGTTGGTCTTATGATGTTTATATGCACATTGGGACGTACGGAGCAAAGTGCCGGCGGTGCAGGCTGGGCGATACTTATGATTATGGCAATGGTCGGGGGAGGTATGGTTCCGCTGGCTTTTATGCCGTCCTGGTTACGCCCGTTCAGCCATATTAGTCCGGTCAAATGGGGCATATACACTCTCGAAGGGGCCATCTGGCGCAACTTCAACCTTACGGAAATGATATATCCGTGTCTGGTATTGCTGGCAATTGGATTTGCATCCTTTTTTCTGGGCGTAATAATGCTAAGAAGACATGAAAATTGACTCCGATTTGAAATGACGTCTTTGACAGTAATTAGAAAACGCCTTGAAAAATTCACAAATCTTTTCCTGTTATTTTTACGGCAATAGCAGGTTGGGCGGATTTCATCCACCGGCCGGAGATATATCCCCGGTGGTTTCAGTTCAGGTTAACCCGAATTACTCTGTATTTTAATGTGTTTCTATTCGACAACGATTGCTTCGACGGGGCATTCGTCAGCAGCCTGCTGAACGGCGTCCTCGTACTCGGCGGGAACGTCATCGACCATAACCTGTGCCATATCGTTGCCCATCTCGAAGACCTCGGGGCAGGTGTCGACGCACAGTCCACAGGCAGTGCAGGTATCTTCAATCCTGACTCTCATAGTAACACTCCTTCCTTACACCTGAGATTCTTTACCCGCTTCTGGCGGGCGCAAGACGATAACTGAGGCCTGGCTGCGTTTATTTTCCGTTTAATATCTCTTTCGGCCATAACAACCTTTGTGTGAACGATAGCCTTTATAACAAAATCTGTCAAATCAAAATGTTTTTGTAGAAAAAATTTCGAGGTTTCGTTATACTGATTTTTCGTTATATGTTGCTGTAAATTTGCGGCATAAATGGTTTTTTCTGTCCAGTAATCATTAACCAATTCGAAAATGGCTTATACCGTTCTTGCAAGGAAATATCGGTCACAGACGTTCGAAGACATCATCGGGCAGGACCCGATCGCTCAAACGCTGAAAAATGCGATCAAGACCGGCAGGGTTGCTCACGCTTACCTTTTCACAGGCACCCGCGGCGTCGGGAAAACCACCATGGCACGGGTACTTGCAAAGGCACTCAACTGCCTTTCGGTCGATGAGCCGACTACCCAGCCGTGCTGCAAGTGCGTTAGTTGTATTGCAGTAAACCTCGGTGAGGACATCGACGTTATTGAAATTGACGGAGCATCAAACAATAGAGTTGATGAAATTCGAGAGCTTCGTGAGAATGCGATTTACAGACCGGCGCGTTCCAGATTTAAGATTTATATTATCGACGAAGTGCATATGCTGACTGTTTCTGCCTTTAATGCACTCCTTAAAACATTGGAAGAGCCACCGAGCCATATCAAGTTTATTTTTGCCACGACCGAGCCGAACAAAGTCATCCCGACAATTCAGTCGAGGTGCCAGAGATTTGATTTCCGCAATATAGGTCCGACAGTGATTGCCGGGCAGCTCAAGTCCGTGCTCGGTAAGGAAAAAATAAAATACGAAGAGGATTTGGTTCTGCCGTTAGCGAAAATGGCAAATGGCTCAATGAGGGACGGCCTGAGCCTGTTGGACAGGCTGATAAGTACCGGCATGGAACCTTTGACTGTCCCGTTGCTTGAGCAGTTTCTGGGCCAGCCAAACAGCGAAAAAATCTGGAATCTCATCGAACAGATTGGCAACAGCGACGCAGCAGGCGCCCTTGCCGCTGTTGAAGACTTAATTGGTACCGGCCTAAGTGAGGTCCAGGTTGTCGATTCGCTTATCGATCATATGCGTGACTTGATGGTAGTGAAATCCACAGGGCCTAAGAGCGAGCTGGTAATTATGACCGACCAGCAACGGGAACGAGCCAACGAAATAGCTCAGAAGTTTGATGTTGCTGGAATTATTTACAATATTGCGACGCTGGAAAAGCTGCGATGGTCGGTTAAAAACAGCGATACAAGCAGGGCGTTGTTGGAGGCATCGCTTTTGCGTTTTACATTAAGTGAGCATTTCCTGAATGTCGATGGACTTCTTGCGCAATTAAAACCCGACTCAACATCTGCCGTTAAAAAAAAAATAGCTCCAAGCCCTGAGAACCACAGGACCGACGAACCGCAGTCAACTGCTCACGAGCCACGAGCCACGAACCACGAGTCACGAAATATACAATCGATAAAAGACAATTGGCAGAATCTCTTGAGAGTTATTACAGCCGAACTCGGACCAGGTACCGGCGGATTGTTAAGTTCTGCTATGCCGAGCCGGTTTGAGGACGGCGTGTTAACGCTTGAGTTCGCCCCATTGGCTCAAATACAGAGAAAGATGTGCGAAAGCAACGGCCGAGCCGAGCAAATCCAGGCCTTGCTCAGCGAACAATTATCGATACCCATAGGGCTAAGATTTGAGATCGCAGAAGACGATCAGGCACAGGATGAACCGGCCGCAAACCATCAAAAGCCAAGCAGTCAAAGAAGAAACGAGTTAATTAATGATCCCGCTGTCAAAGCGGTCCTTCTTGGTCTCGACGCAACAATCACCGGCATCGAAGAACAGTAGAGATTGTTAGTTTATAGAATGTGTGGCAGCCTCAAGCGCAGCTTGGGGATGGCTTGTTATGGAAAAGTTATATAGTTACGGGCTTAATTTATGAGTAGTGCATATACGGAAAGTTTGAACAGGTTAATCGAAGAACTTGGCAAGCTGCCGGGTATTGGGCCTAAGTCGGCGGAGAGGCTGGCTTTTTATATGCTAAAAGCCCAACCGGCAGAGGCTATGGCGCTTGCTGATGCGATCCGGGATTTGAAGGACAAGATTAAACGCTGTGAAATCTGCTACAATCTGGCCGAACAAGCCGTTTGTCAAATTTGTTCCGATGATCGCCGGGACAAAAGCATAATATGCGTTGTCGAACAGCCTAAAGACGTCATAAGTCTCGAAAAAACAGGAGCCTGTAGGTGGGTGTATCATGTCCTCGGTGGCCATATCGCGCCGCTGGAGGGAATTGAGCCGGGTGATTTAACGATAAAGCAGCTCGTTGAGAGGATTCGCCAGGGTGGTGTAAAGGAACTGATTATGGCGACCAATCCAAATATGGCCGGAGACGGCACATCGCTTTATATAAGCTCGCTTCTGAGGACATCGGATGTGAAAATTACTCGGCTGGCAAGGGGGCTGCCCACCGGCAGTACGATAGAGTATGCCAGCGGCAAAATGCTTACCGATGCGATAATCGGCAGGCAGGCGTTAGAATAATTTTTATCCTTTATTTGTGGCGTATTTTTAAATCCACCTCAGGCTCGATTATTATTGAATTACACGCCGGATATTGACGAAATCCCTTTGCGTACTTATGATACACAATGAAGAGCTTAAGTAACGGCTTAAAAGAGAGTTTTTTATCGGTGCTTCTATGAAGTTGGAGATGACAGGTCAAATGCGGATGGAGCAGAGGATGAAGCTTGCTCCGCATATGATACAATCGATGGAGATTCTCCAGCTTCCAATGCTTGCCCTTCAGGAAAGAATAGAACAGGAGCTTAACAACAATCCGGTTTTGGAAATGGCCGAGCCATCAAATCCTGAAGAAACCGAGCCGGCCGAAGAACAACCTCAGGAAGATACGGGCGAAAAAGACCTTGTTGTCGATACGGACAACAACAAGGCTCAGGACTTTGAGCGTCTCGAAGGTCTTGATGATGAATACAGGGACTATATGGACCAGGCCGGCCCACTGCGTATGCGTATTCCCAGTGACGAACCGGATAGAAAACTTGAGGCGTTAAAAAATACCGCCGCTCCTTCTCAATCGCTGCACGAATATTTATCTGAGCAATGGCGATTGATTGATGCCAAGGAGTCTGTGAAAAAAGCCGGTGATATGATTATAGATTATATCGACGATCGAGGATATTTGACGGTAAGATTGGAGCAGTTGCACAACAAGGACAAAAATGATTTTACAGTCGATGATTTGAAAGAGGCATTAAAGCTTGTACAGAAGTTGGAGCCAGCAGGTGTCGGAGCACGCGACCTGAGGGAGTGTCTGCTGATACAGATGACTCAAATTAGCGAAGAAGGATCCCATTGTGCAAAAGAAAAACAATATGGGGACCCTGATATGAGCTTCGAATTTCATTTGATTGCCGAGCATATAGATGAGCTGCTTGAAAATCGGCTGCCGGACATTGCAAAAAAGATGAATTGCGACATCGAGACAATCAATCGCGCCATCGAGCATATCAGCAAGCTTGATACCTCACCCGGCTTACAAATCAGCCGAGACCGAAACTATCCTATTACCGCCGATGTAATTGTGGAGCAGTCCGGAGACGGTGATGATTACTCCGTGCGATTAGCTGATACCGAATTGCCCGGCTTGAGAATAAGCAACTACTACGCAAAAATGGCAAAAGATGCTCATGTAAGTGAGAAAACGAGGAAGTTTTTACAGAATAACCTGCGATCCGCCCAGTGGATTATGGAGGCGATTGAGCAGCGTAAGAATACACTGTTGAGAGTGGCAAAGGCGATAGTGAAATATCAAAAGGATTTCTTCGACAAGGGGCAACTATATCTTCGACCGCTGCCGATGTCGAAAGTCGCGGATGATGTCGGCGTGCATCTGGCGACGGTATCGAGGGCTGTTTCCGGCAAATATATCCAGTGTTCCTGGGGGATCCTGCCGCTGCGCAAGTTTTTTAGCGGCGGCAGGGATGATGTGAACGGACAAGGGCACAGTTGGGAAGCCATAAGGGCAAAATTGCAGCAGATTATCGATGAGGAAGATAAAACAAAACCATTAAGTGACGACCGGATACGCAAGAAATTAGCAGAGGCCGGGATCGATGATCTGGCCAGACGCACCGTTGCAAAGTATCGCAAAATCTTAAACATTCCTGCGGCACGATTTCGAAAAAAATATTAACTTCGCGGAAGACACTTGGGATTTTTTCAAAAAATTATATTTTGCTTGAACTTTAAATGATTATATGAGTATATAATCACATATTCATTTAGTTATGGAGGTCAAATGTTAAGTAAGAATAAACAACGATTATTTGAGAAGCAGGCGGACATCGCCAAGGCGATCGCTCATCCGCTTCGCATAGCAATCATCGATTTTTTACAAAGCGGTGAACAGTGTGTTTGTGATATTGCAGAATACATCGGTTCGGAAAGGTCGAATGTCTCACGGCATCTTTCAGTAATGGCTAATGCCGGCTTGTTGGAATATCGCAAAGTTGGGTTAAAGGTCATTTACAAGTTGAAGTGCGCTTGCATAGTAGATTTCTTCTCTTGTGTCACCGGTGTTTTGAAGCAGCAGGCCAGAGACAGCAACAAGCTGCTTGCGGCCTTGTAGTATTTTATTAGATGTCATTCTGAACGAAGTGAAGAATCTGGGTATCGTTGGCCAGATACTTCGCCTATCGGCTCAGCCGATGTCCTGAGCCTGTCGAAGGAATGACAAATTGTCAAATATGGTTTTATATAATTTTTTTCAATGAAAACGCAGTGGAAAAAGCTGGCGATGATTATTGCAATCTTTCTCGGGTGCTTTTACCTGCCCGTAGGAATCACTCGCTTCGATCGTTCAATGACTGAAGCGCTGCACCTGGTGAAGTGGTATGCCCGGGAGCATGTGTTATTGTGTCTGGTGCCCGCCTTTTTTATTGCCGGAGCTATCTCGGTATTCATCAGCCAGGCCTCGGTTATGAAATACCTCGGCGCCAGAGCCAATAAGATTCTTGCTTATGGCGTCGCCTCCGTCTCCGGAAGCATCCTCGCGGTGTGTTCCTGTACGGTTCTGCCGTTGTTTGCCGGCATCTATAAAATGGGAGCCGGCCTGGGACCTGCCACCGCCTTTCTGTACTCCGGCCCTGCAGTCAATGTCCTTGCAATCATCCTGACCGCTCGCATCCTCGGATTGGAAATCGGGATTGCCCGCGCCGTCGGAGCCATTATCTTTAGCATTGTGATCGGTCTTGCGATGCATCTGATTTATCGCAAGCAAGAGTTCGAGAAAACCAATGCCCAAATGGCCATGCCGGAGCCCGAGGTGGGCCGGCCCTTATGGAAAAATGCCCTCTATTTTGCTTCCATGATTGGCATTCTTGTATTTGCCAACTGGGCACGCAGCGGTGACGTCCGTGCCGTGTTTCTCTGTTGTCCGGGCGGGCTTTCCATGTATAAAGTGGAAGGCACGCTGCTAAACACCAGCACCGAGGAGATTAAGATCCTGGATACGAAGGGCCAGACGATTTCGGTTTCCCGTGATCTCCTGCAGGAAATGGAGGATGTACCGAAAAAGAATCTGTATGAGCAGATTTACAATAGCAAATGGATTTTGGTATTTATTCTTCTGATTGCATTCGGCGTGATGCTGGTCATGTGGTTTACGAAAAACGAAGTCTTCGAGTGGGTCGGGGCATCCTGGGAATTCGCGAAACAGATTCTGCCGTTGCTGCTTTTGGGTGTGCTTGTGGCCGGTTTCCTGCTGGGCAGGCCGGGCCGGGAAGGAATCATCCCGACCATCTGGGTCAATCGAGCGGTCGGTGGCAATTCAATCCGGGCTAATCTTTTTGCCGCCATTGCCGGGGCCTTTATGTATTTTGCAACTTTAACAGAGGTTCCGATCTTGCAGGGCTTAATGGGTGCCGGTATGGGAAAAGGGCCTGCGCTGGCACTGCTATTGGCTGGCCCTGCATTGAGTTTACCGAACATGCTGGTGATTCGTTCGGTCATGGGGACTCAGAAAACGATTGTTTTTGTTTTGCTCGTCATTATTATGGCGACGATATCAGGAATGATTTTTGGAACGTTTTGGGGATAAAATCAGATAAGGAGTTTGGAAAATGCTTGATGAAAAAATTCAGGAACTCATTGCGATAGGGTCTTCTGTCTCCGCGAATTGTCATCCCTGTGTGAAGTACCATGTGGCAAAGGCTCGTGACATGAACATTGACAAGGACCAAATCCGGCAGGCCATTGACGTTGGAAAAATGGTTAGAAAAGGTGCCGCCGGGCAATTGGATAAACTGATTGAAGAATTATCGATGTAAACTGAAAGGTATTCGTTATGTCCGAATCGAATGAAAAAGTCAGAGAGACAGTCCGGCAGGGTTATACACAAATCGCACAGGGCGGCACAAGTTCCTGTTGCGGTTCATCCGTGCCTGATAAACTCGCCGAGGGGATAGGCTATACAAGCCAGGAACTGGAGGGTTTGCCTGAGGGGGCGAACATGGGGCTGTCTTGCGGCAATCCCACGGCCATTGCAAATCTCCAACCGGGCCAGACAATTTTAGATTTAGGCAGCGGTGGGGGGTTTGATGTTTTCATTGCCGCTAAAAAAGTCGGTCCGAAAGGCCGAGCCATCGGAGTGGATATGACCGCTGAGATGATTGGCAAAGCAAGGGCGGGCATTTCAAAATTCACCGAAAAGACGGGGCTGTCCAATGTTGAGTTTCGCCTGGGCGAAATTGAGCATCTTCCCGTTGCGGATGCCAGTATCGATGTCATCATTTCGAATTGTGTGATTAATCTTTCGCCGGACAAACAACAGGTCTGGCGGGAAATTGCACGTGTATTGAAACCGGGCGGTAAAGCGTGCATTTCCGATCTTGCCCTGAAAAAGCCTTTGCCTGAATCCCTTTTAAAGTCCGTTGCGGCGTTAGTCAGTTGTGTTGCGGGTGCGGTTCTTGTTGACCAGACGATAGAGATGGCACAGCAGGCGGATTTGAGTGACATTCAGATTCATGAAAAAACATACAACATCGATGTAATGGCCGATTGCAATGATCCGCTGTATAGACAAGTCACGGAATATCTGCCGGAAGGAACACAACTCGGCGACTATATTGTCAGTATTGATATCACGGCGTTTAAAAAATAGAGTGAAGTTCGGAATAAAGAAGTCTTGTATGGAAAGCAGTAATTCATCGCGAAAGCCCGGCAAAGGGCTCAATATCTTTGAAAAGTATCTGACGGTTTGGGTGGCACTTTGTATCGTCGGCGGAATCGTCCTCGGGAAATTCGCGCCCGGTTTTGCAAAAACCCTCGATGGGATTGCCATTTATGTCAACAACGCTCCGGTTGTCTCGATACCGATTGCCGTCTGTTTGTTCTTTATGATGTATCCGATCATGGTGAAGATTGATTTTGCCGAGGTGCTCCAGGCGGGTAAAAGTATGAAACCCGTGGGTTTGACTTTATTTGTAAACTGGGCCGTCAAGCCGTTTACAATGTATGCGATATCTTTGCTATTCCTCGGGACAATTTTCTATGGACTGATCGGCCCGGAGGCTGTAGACCATGTCAAGATGCCCTTTGGCCAGGATCTCCCTGTTGGTGCAGCCTACAGCGGCGGAATCATTGTAGATGTAAACGGCGTTAAGATGCTTGAAGTGCCATTGTGGCGGAGCTATCTGGCCGGGTGCATTCTTCTTGGAATCGCGCCCTGTACGGCGATGGTTCTGGTCTGGGGCTATCTGGCCAAAGGAAATGACGGCCATACCCTTGTGATGGTTGCGATCAATTCGCTGACAATGCTTTTTCTTTACGGCCCGTTAGGTGGATATCTCCTTAAAATCGGGAGGCTGCCGGTACCCTGGCAGGCGCTGCTGCTGTCAATCGCGATTTACGTTGCTCTGCCGCTTGTGGCCGGTTATTTTTCCAGGAGATGGATCATTGCCGTTAAAGGCAGGCAATGGTTCAAGGAAAAATTCCTTCATTTCCTGACTCCTGTTACGATTATCGCTTTGCTTATTACTCTGGTTTTGCTGTTTTCGTTCAAGGGTGAAGTCATCCTGTCCAATCCGCTGACAATTCTCTGGATAGCTATACCTTTGTTTATTCAAACAAATGTGATCTTCTGGCTCGCTTATGGATTGGCAAGGATTCTTAAACTCGAATATCGCGATGCGGCGCCATCGGCGATGATAGGAGCGTCCAATCATTTTGAAGTTGCAATAGCTACATCGACAATGTTGTTCGGGCTTTCTTCGGGGGCTGCTTTGGCGACAGTAGTGGGGGTGCTGATTGAGGTGCCGGTGATGCTGATGCTCGTGCGGATATGTTTGAAAACCCGGAATTGGTTCCGAGTCGAACCAATACAAGTAGAATCGCCTGTAAAGGAGATATTGTGAAAAAAATACAAATTCTTGGTACGGGTTGTCCGAAATGCAGGAAACTGGCGGAAAATGCCGAGGCTGCGGCCAGAGAACTTGGCGCCGAAGTTGAAATAGAGAAAGTGACAGAGATTAACGAGATTATGAAGTTCGGCGTGATGATGACTCCGGCCCTGGTAATCGACGGCAAGGTGAAAGTCGTCGGGAAAGTCCCGTCGCCGGATGAAATTAAGTCAATGCTATCTTAAATATATGTGGACTTTAGATTCAAGGAGATAGAAAATGAGTGAAGAGAAATCTTGTTGCAGTGGCGGTCCGACGTTAATTTTTGCCTGTTCGGGAGCGGCCGACGTGGGAGAGGTTTCCGATCAGGCGGCACGGAAGTTGAGCAAAGACGGTATTGGGGCGATGTTTTGCCTGGTCGGTGTGGGCGGGCGCGTCGAACCGATTATGAAAAAGACTCGCTCGGCCTCAAAGATACTGGCGATTGACGGCTGTCCGTTGAACTGTGTGAAAGGCACCCTCGAACAGGCCGGTTTTAATGAATTTATCCACTTGCAGGTTGCCGATCTTGAGTTGGAAAAAGGAAAAAGTCCGGCCAATGATGAAAACGTCGCCAGGGTAACCGCCAGAGTGACTGAAATGCTAAGTTAAAGTAAATGAAAACAAAACATTTTTATCTCTGAAAGCCTGTTATAATTTGTTTGAAAGGTTGCAGATTGGCGGGTTTAAGAGATTACCGGGAAAGGCAGGTGACTCGATTATGAACCAGACATGGAAAATCGTCATTGTTGTTGCCCTTATTATCTCAGTCATTGCTGTGGTTAATACTAAGCGAAATAAATCTGAGCAGGGAACCGGAACCAATACCGAGACAGCAGTTGATGTCAATGAACCGGCACAGCCGGATCAGCTTGTAAGCGAAGATATGCCGAAGCAGCTCGAGCTTGGTTCGGAAGCAACTGCAGAGACAGCAGCTATTGTCAATGATGCGTCACAGCCGGTCAAGCCTGTAAGCAAAGGTTTGCCGAATCTGCTCGATCTCGGTTCGGACCAATGTATTCCCTGTAAGTTGATGGCCCCGATTCTCGAAGAGCTGAAAACCGAATTTGCCGGCAGAATGGACGTGGAATTTCTTGATGTTCGAAGAGATCCGGCTCTGGCTACGGTATACAATATTCAATTGATTCCCACCCAGATTTTCTTTGATGTTTCGGGCAAGGAACTTTTTCGCCATGAAGGTTTTTATTCCAGAGAGGACATACTCGGCAAGTGGAAAGAGCTTGGCGTGGACCTCTCGGGACCGACGAGCAGTCTGCCGTCTTTTGAAAGGCTTGCCCCCGCGAAAGTAGATAGCAGGCCCAAAGACAAGGTATGCTATATGTGCGATGGTGATATCAGCCCTAAAACAGTTGTTACGGTTCAAACAGACAAAGGGCCGGTGCGACTTTGCAGTCCACATTGTTATTTCATAATGTTCTCGTGTCTGACCGAAGACAAGACCGGCTTTGAGAACAAGGTTTCAGTCACAGACTGGACCACGGGGCAAATAGTCCCGGCTGCGGCGGCAGTATTTCTCTGTGGGCATGAAGAAACAACAGGCAGGCCCTGGATCAGGGCTTTTGCTGATAGGGCCGAGGCTGTTAATGAACGGTCCGCAAATGGGGGCAATATTCTCGCCCTTGCAGCACTTGAGCAAAAAGAACTCTATGGCCGTTGCGGATTCTGCGACCGGGCATGCTATCCCCAGGAAGCAGCCGAGGTCATCGTGGCCGATGGCGTACGCACATGGGGTTGCTGTTCGCACTGTGCGTTAGGTGTGGCTGCTCGTACGGGCAAGAATATCGAAGTGCACGAAAAAGACCGCCTTACGGGTGAGCAGATAATCGTCAAGACGCTTGACGGCCAGGTAGCTTCACTTAAGCCGTCGACAGCCGTTGCCTGGTTTGGCTTGCGGCAAAAACCCGATGGTACATGGGCTTCGGCCGGTTGCTTCCACCAGGGCTTTTTTGTCAATCCTGATAATCTTAAGAAATGGGTCCAAAAAAATCCTTACGAGACAGGCAAACTGATAAACATTAGCCGGGCCCTTGCCGATAAAATGAAATTATCACCCGAGCAGATAAAGAAGGCCTGTAAGATTGGTGAGTGTGTCCCAAAATAATGTTATCCGACCAGCCACTTTCTTTGAGTGTGGTCCAATATGAGGAGTGTCACAATGAAGTTATTATATGTTTTTACAGTCGCATATCTTTCTTTTTTGGTATTAGCGTTACCGATTCAGGGGGCTGAGAAAGAAAACGAGATCAGTTCGTCTGAGCCCGAATCTCAGGTAGTCAATGACCTGTATCCGGGCTTGACAACGGGGGCTCTGACATATGCAGTGGCCTCAGAGCTTTCTGAAGGAGTACTGCTCAAGGCCGGAGAGTTGGTTATTAACAACAAGGAACTGGCCGAAGAAATCGCCAAGTCTCCGGAGCAGATGCAGCCAAAGTTGAAGAAGAATGCATTTTTCGTTTTGGAGCAAATCGCAACAACAAAATTATTTTTGGCCGAAGCAAAGATTGAAGCAGCTAAAACCGGCACTGTCACCGCGGAGAAAGATGAACAGACAATTATTCAGAACTATATAAGTTCTCTGGTTAAGGATGTGAAGGTCAGCGATGAGGAAATAATCAATTTCTATAAAGAGAATAAAGAAATGCTTGGTGGTGCTGTTCTGGCGCAGGTCAAACCTCAAATTGAACAATTACTGACCCAGCAGAAGCTGCAGAAACTTGTCGATGAGCGGGTTCGGACCATTGGTCGTAGAATGCAGATTGAAATTTCCGCCTTATGGCTCAAGGAGCAGGCAGCTCTGGCCAAAGATAATCCTGTGGACAAGGCTCGTGCAAGTGGAAAACCCTCCCTTATTGATTTCGGTTCGACTAGCTGTGTACCTTGCAAAATGATGGCACCAATTCTGGAAACAATAAGGGAAAAATATAAGGGAAAACTTAATCTTATTTTAATCAATGTTGAAGAAGAGCCGATACTTGCATCGCGCTATGGTGTGCATGCTGTTCCTGTCCAGGTTTTCTTCGATAAGACCGGTAAGGAGGTCTTTCGTCACGTCGGGTTTTTCTCGCAGGAACAAATCGAGGCAAAACTCTCGGAAATGGGGCTCAAATAGCGGATGGAAAAACTTTTTACGACGCTTACACATGCTGTCGAGGGGACAGCTGCAATAGCTCTGACTGCAGCCATAGTCTGGGGGATTTTGAGTATTCTGTTGAGCCCCTGTCATCTGGCGAGTATTCCTTTAATCGTTGGATTTATCAATGGGCAGGGTCGGATATCGACTCGGCGTGCCTTTTATATATCCAGCCTGTTTTCTGTGGGCATATTAATCACGATTGCCGGTATCGGGGCCATTACCGCGGCAGTCGGGCGAATGCTGGGTGACGTTGGACCATACGGCAATTATTTTGTCGCGGTTATATTTTTTGTGGTTGGTTTAATACTTCTTGATGTAATCCCTATGCCATTTAGCGGCCCCGGGCAGATCGGGATGAAACGAAAGGGAATTCTCGCGGCGTTTATTCTCGGGTTGGTTTTTGGTGTTGCTATCGGTCCCTGCACATTTGCATTTATGGCTCCTATATTGGGAGTTACGTTCAAAGTTGCATCATCAAACTTAAGCTACGGCATCGTTTTGCTTCTGGCGTATGGTTTAGGGCACTGTTCGGTGATTGTTTTTGCCGGAACTTTCACGGAATTGGTACAGCGCTATATGAACTGGAACGAACAGTCCAAAGGAGCGGTCATTCTTAAAAGAATCTGTGGTATCCTCGTTTTGATGGGCGGTTTGTACCTGATTTTCATCACCGGTTAGCAAACATTCCAATACCTCATACTTCATTTATGTTGACACTTCAGGTTCAGGCCATAAAATAGCCACAAACACGGAACAAAAAGTTCAAAATGGATGTTCTTTGGGCTCAATATCGAGTTTTTTAATTTTTTGGGTCGACTAATATAAGTGTTACGGGAGTCAGCAAGATGGACCCTACAATATTCAAGGCGTACGACATAAGGGGTGTTTATCCCGACCAGTTCAATGAGGAAGATGCGTGGAAAATCGGCTCTGCTACAGCCCAGTTTTTGCGGTCGCTGCTTCGCGGTTACGAGCGGGGCCAGGCGAGTGCTCAGTCGTTATGCGTCGGTCGTGATATGCGAACACATAGCGAGGTAATAGCGAAAGCTCTTATTGAGGGAATGAACTCGACAGGGGCGAATGTGATTGATATTGGTATGATCGATACGCCGCAGATGTATTTTGCTATCAATCATATAGGTACCTGCGGCGGTGTTCAGGTAACCGCATCGCATAATCCGGCCAAGTATAATGGTTTTAAGATTTCCGGACTGGAAGCCAAGCCGGTTGGTGCCGATACCGGCTTAAAAGATATTGAACATATCGCAATGGCTCTGCTTCATACGAAAGGTACCGCCTACGGCTCGGTCAAGGAGCGGGATTTGACCGCCGAATACAAAAATCATGTGTTAAAGTTTCTAAAGCCAAAAATCAAAAAAATGAAGATTGCCATAGATGCATCCAATGGGATGGCGGGCAAGATAATACCGGCGATTTTTGGCGATCTGCCGATAGAAATAGTCAGTCGTAACTTCCAGCATACCGGCAAATTCAAGCATGAGCCGAATCCCCTGGTTGAGGCAAATCTGACTCAAGTAAAATCGGCGGTTAAGAGAAGCAAGTGTAATTTCGGGGTTTGCTTCGATGGCGATGCAGACAGATTGATAATGGTTGATGAGAAGGGTAATACTATCGGCTGTGATTTGTTGACCGCATTAATGGTGCCGTATTTTTTGGAAAAGCAGCCGAAATCAGCAGTTGTTTACGACTTACGAAGCAGCAGGATTGTTATGGAGGAGATCATCAAGCATGGCGGGACGCCACGCAGAGAAAGGGTTGGACATGCCTTTATGAAGAAAGCCTTGCGCGATTCACACGCTGTATTCGGCGGGGAGCTTTCAGGGCATTTCTATTATCGCGATAACTTTTATGCCGATTCAGGTATGATCGCATTAGTGCATGTAATCAACATTATCAGCAAAGCTAAAGTTCCGATAAGCGAACTGATTAAACCCTTGCGGAAATATTATGGCAGCGGTGAGATGAATTTCGAGGTTGACGATAAGCAGGCAAAGATGGATGAGCTTGCAAAAAGATACAGCGATGGTCAAATCGATCACCTGGATGGCATTACGGTCGGTTATAAGGAGTGGTGGTTTAATTGTCGCCCAAGTAATACTGAGCCGCTGTTGAGGCTAAATTTAGAGACCAAGAGCAAGGAAGTACTTGATGAGAAGCTCACCGAAATCACAGGGCTGCTGGGCGAGCCGGTTTGATCACTTCGAAGGAAGTCTGTTTATTGTCGGTAAACGACTGCTTCATAAGCAGGAACGGAAGGAGAGAATAAAAAATGGAAGTGCAGACAAAGACATTTCAGACGCCAAATGGGCTGGTTGAAGGCGTTCAGACTAAGTGGGCTGGTTTTAGTATTTTATTAGTGACGGGCTCGAAAGGTTTTTTGGCATGTCCTGCGATTGATGTCGATGCCTGTGAAAGGTACGGCGTAGCCGCAGCGATCGTTGAAAGCACACCGGATAATCCGATTGGCACACTGGAGCGTTTCCTGGACCGATGCGTTACTAAGGCGAACGCAAAAGCCAAAGCTCTGGGGATCGAAGAAGGGATGAATGTCAGCGAAGCCTTTACGCTGATTGAATAGGATTGTATTTGTCCCTAACAGGCTGAGAAAATCCGCTGAAGCCAATAGTAGCTTGTCCGGATTCGGAATTGAATAAACTCAATAGAAAGGGCGGAAAGAGAGGGATTAAATGAAAGTCAAAATCGATTCACATATTTTAGTGTTTGTTGCTGGAGTATTATGCTTTTTATCTTTGAGCGGTGGTAGTGCTAAAGCTGCATTGGTGATTCAAACTGGTCCACCTTATGAGAATATTGATGTCATTTCTTTGAATATAGATTTTCCTAAAAGTTCTTCTGTGCTCAAAGAACCTTACTGGAACGATCTCAAAACGCAGTTCGAGCAAACACTCAGACAAGCTAATTTAAACGTATCCTCCAGTAAAAAAGTAACTTTTTCAAAAACTGATGTTGAGCTTATCATCCGTGTCGAACTTCTGAAAGTGCCGGATGCAAATTTGTTTGCTGTTCGTATCGAGACTTTAATGACTCGGCAGATGCTGCTCGCGACAGGAAGCGACCAGATATTTATTGTCCAACTCCCTTTAGAGCAGCAGGGCATACGGTTCGTCTCCGAGGATGATTTGCCTGATTTTATAGAAAGTACTGCTTCCCAAAATATCGATCGATTTATTCGGAACTATCAAGCGACCAAGTCTTTGCAGGAAAAGAAAGCCGCGAAGACTGGGCATGCCGCTGCTGAAACAAATCAATCAACTCCGGCACTTGAACAAACGGAGGTTCCAAAATATGCGTATATTGCATCAAAGAACAGCGAAGTATTTCATAAGCCCGGGTGCCGCTGGGCACGGAATATTTCACAGAATAATCTTGTAACTTACAAAAGTCGAGACGAGGCGATAAAAACCGGCAAAAGACCCTGCAAATCATGCAATCCATAGAGGCCGATTCTTTCTTGGAGAATTGATTAGATTTGAACGTTTGTGTCATGAGACTTAAATTTATTGTATGTAAGGTAATGCAAAGAGAGGCTTATTTTTGTGCCGCCCGGTCGATTAACGTGGTCGATGTAGTTTTGATGGAGCAGGGCCTGCATAATGAACCGGACAGGCTCCGGACCGAAGTTCAGAAAGCACTCGAAAAGACGACCGATATACAGGGCCAATCCTATGATGCTACGCTGTTGGGATATGGCCTGTGCAGCAACGGTATAGTGGGATTATCGGCAAAGATCCCAATAATCGTACCTCGCGGTCATGACTGTGTGACCCTGCTTTTAGGTTCGAAAGAAAAATATAAAGAGTATTTCGATTCTCATCCCGGCATCTATTGGTATAGCCCCGGTTGGATAGAGACCGGCACACAGCCGGGTAAAGAACGCGGTGAAAATCTGCTTGAACATTATAGGCAGAAATACGGCGAAGACAATGCTCAGTATCTTATGGAAATCGAGCAGGACTGGATAAAAAAGTATAGTCGGGCTGTTTATATCGACTGGGGTCTCGGTGATTGCGGACACTACAGAGAGTACACTAAACGCTGTGCTGAATTTCTCGGCTGGGACTATGACGAACTTCAGGGTGACTCAGGTCTGTGCCAGAGACTTGTCGATGGCCAGTGGGACCAAAGTGAATTTCTCATTGTTGAGCCCGGGCAGAAAATCAACGAAGATTTGACCAGCAAAGGTATCATAACAGCCGGATAACAGAATATGCTGATTAGTGATAAAGTAATTCTTGTCGTTTTTCTTTTTGCTGTGGCTACAGTATATGTTCTGGAATTTTGGTTTATTGCTGCCTTTGTTTTCAATAAGCTTCGAGATAGTCACAATGAAAATATCCTCTGGACTAAGCAAGCAGTCTTGGTTCATATACTGGCGGTAATTGGTGTAATCTGCTTTCTGTATGGTTATTTCATCGAGCCTTATTGGATCGAAGTAAAATTTGTCCCGATTCAAACTGACAAGCTGAAGGATGTAAGTTTTCGTATTGTGCAAATCTCGGATCTGCATTGCGACAAGAAGGTGCGAAATGAAAAGACCATAGTAGAGATAATTAACAAGTTGGAACCGGACATTATTGTCTTCACAGGCGATGCCGTAAACACGCCCTCTGTGCTGCCAATGTTCAAAGATACGATGAAGAATCTCAAAGCCTCTCTGGCAAAATTCGCTGTTTATGGCAACTTTGAAATTTGGCGCTGGGGTGAGCTTGACTATTACTCAGGCACCGGTTTTGAGCTGCTGGATGCAGACACTATTGTGCTTACCAAAAACAGTGAAACACTCTCTATCTCAGGCTTAAGTTGTGGTAATCGACGAGCCGCTGGGGAGGTACTGCAGGGACTCTCAGCCGGTCGTTATAATATATTCCTCTATCATTACTCCGATTTAGTTGAGGAAATCGAGGACTTTAATGTAGACCTTTATCTCTGTGGCCATACGCATGGGGGCCAGGTAGCGTTGCCTTTCTATGGAGCGTTGATTACTCTTTCAAAATTCGGTAAAAAATACGAGGCTGGTATGTATACCGTTGGTAAGACAACGCTATATGTCAATCGGGGAATAGGATTGGGAGTGAGTCCGGCTCCACAGGTGCGGTTTTTTGCGAGGCCGGAAATAACCGTCTTCGATATCGGTCCGGAAAGCAGATTGACTGGGGACAAGCAGGCAGAGTAAATGAATTTCATTACAATCGTAGTTATAGCTGTTGGACTTGCAATGGATGCTTTTGCAGTCTCTATCGCAAGCGGGGCTACATACAAGCATTTGAAAATCAGACACACTCTGCGAATGGCTGTTTTCTTCGGTGGTTTTCAGGCGTTTATGCCGCTAATCGGTGCTCTGGCGGGTCTTAGCTTCAGGGGATATATAGCCGATTATGACCATTGGGTCGCCTTTGTTATTTTAGCTGTGGTCGGAGGAAAAATGATTTATGAGTCGTTTAAGATCACCGAGGTCGAAAAGAATTATAGCCCGACCAATATTCCTATTTTGCTTGCTTTGTCCGTCGCTACGAGTATCGATGCTTTGGCTATCGGAATTACACTCTCACTCGTTGTTGCTAATATCACCATCGCAGTGATAGTGATAGGTCTGGTGACGTTCGTGCTGTCGTATATCGGAGTATGTATCGGCAAGAAATTTGGGCATATTTTTGAAAATAAAATTGAAGCTGTTGGAGGTCTTGTTCTGATAGCTCTTGGTGTTAAAATACTACTCGAACATATGGTTTTCTGACTGATCCTTGCATGAGGATGCAAAAACGATATAATGGTTTGTGCTTTTCAGATTGAATATATACAACAAGGTTAAGTCAAATTATTCGTGTTAGATGAATTCTGTAAGTTCCAAAGTATATTTTATTAAAGCCTCTGTTAATAACGGCGAGCAGGTGATCTCTGAAAAAGCACAGAAGTTGTTTCGGGCCGGCGGTTTCGCAGGATGCTTCAGAGAAAATGATTTTACGGCGGTTAAGGTCCACGTCGGGGAAGAGGGTAATAACACTCACCTAAAAGCTCCTTGTATTAAGGGATTGGTGGATGAGCTGATCGGATTAAAAACAAAACCGTTCACAACCGATACCAGCACTTTATATGTTGGCCAAAGGAACAACGCTCTCAATCATACGATTTTGGCTACCGAGCACGGTTTTAATTCGGACGAGCTTGGGATACCGTTCATTGTATCCGATGGATTGCTCGGAATGACCGAAACGGCTATCGAGATAAACGGCCGGCATAATAAAGAAGTATTCATTGCAAGTGATATTGTCAGGTGTCAGTCGATCCTTTCGATAGCTCATTTTACAGGCCATGTAACGGCAGGACTCGGAGCCACGCTTAAAACTTTAGGGATGGGTTGTGCAAGCAAAAGAGGAAAACTGAAACAACATGCCGCTCTTAAGCTCAGTATCAGTAACGACTGCATACTTTGCCGCGAATGCCTGAAACATTGTCCGGTGGATGCAATTAGTTTAGGTAAGACCAGAGCACGTATCAGCCAGGATAAATGCATCGGCTGTGCAGAATGCATGGCTAATTGTCGGTTCGGAGCCGTGAAATGTAATTGGGGGCAGGAGACCGAAGAGTTACAGGAAAATATTGCCGAATATGCTCTGGGAACACTCAAGGGAAAAGAAGGCAAAGCGGTATTCTTCAATTTTCTTCTGTCGGTTACTAAAGATTGTGATTGTTTTAATACACCCAATATGCGTACAATAGTCGATGATATCGGTATAGCCGCGTCGACAGACCCTGTTGCTGTTGACAAAGCAGCACTGGATTTGGTGGAAAACAAAACTGGTCGGAAACTCCAGAAATTGTTGAAGAATCAATATCTTAATCCGAGTTGCCAAATTGAGCACGCTGAGCGCATTGGCTTGGGCAGCAGCAATTACGAACTGATAGAAATAGATTAGCGACTTAAAACGTATTTGAGGATTCTGTATGTCTATTGGGCAGATAATAAGACAAAAGCGTGAGCAGTTGAATCTAACGCTGGACGAGGTCAGCAATCGTGTGGGATTTTCTAAGCCATATCTCTCTACTATCGAAACCGGCAAGGTTAAAAATCCCCCAGGTGACGAGTTGCTGACTAAGCTTGAGAAAATACTTAAGTTTGAGCCTGGTCTGCTTCTGCATATCGCTCATATCGAAGGACTTCCCTCCGACATCCGGCATGAATATGAATCTGCCGAAGCGGAAAACCAGAAATGGCGGCAGATTATTAAAAATCTTATCGACAGCAAGGCTGATCCGAGCCGACTTGGCGAGCTTCTCTCTCAAAGTGAGTTGGATATCGAGCAAGGCAGGTCAGCTTTGGCCGCTGGTCGATTAGTACCCGTGATAAACAAGGTTTCAGCCGGCTATCCGGGTGATTTCAATGATTTAGATTATCCCGTGGGAGTAGCTGATGATTATGTCCGCTGTCCGGATTTGCACGATCCGAATGCCTTTGCTGTACGTGTTGTGGGCGATTCGATGGAACCGAAATTCAGTGAGGGTGATATAGTTATTTTCTCGCCTGCAATTGAAGTGCATAACGGGGACGACTGCTTCGTTCGTTTTACGATGCCGCATGAGACGACCTTTAAGAGAGTGTTTTTCGAGCCGGATAATAAAATACGCCTTCAGCCGAGGAATGATAAATATCCCCCCACAATCATAGACGGCTCGCGCATCAACGGCCTGTACCGTGCCATCATAAAGTACGAAAAACTGTAGGACAACGTCATTTCGACCGAAATGAGCACTGATTTTTAGTGCGAATGACGCGGAGAAATCTATTTGAAATTAGATTTTACTTCGATATTCTTAACTTCGCTTCGTGTCTCACTACGCTTTGCTACGCTCTTTCTTGGGTGTGCCACAAGCAGAAATGACATAAAAAATCTCTTGCATCTGTCATTCCTGTGAAAACAGTCCCGTTGGGGACACCTTATGGCGGAATCCAGAATCTCAATAACTGTATGGATTCCCGCCAGCGAGGGAATGACATAGTTATTACCCAGGTTTGACTTATACAATATTTTTCCTTGCCCTTCCGTCTCGAAAAGTATAGAATTTTCACCAACGAAGAAGCAGGCGAGTACATCTTGGATTTGTAGACAATTAAACAGTGGGGGCAATACCGTAAGGCATCCCCAAGGAAAACCCAACCTTGATTTATTATAGTGAAATCTGAATTTTTAAAAGAAAGGCTGGAAAGTTTGAAAGAAAATGAAATAAATGCTTGCAATGCTTTTATCGAAATTCTCAAGAAGATAAAGGGCGTAGCATACGAAATAGTTGATTTTCCAGAGGAGAAAAATAGAAAGACTCAAGATGTTGAGGTTATTTTAGCCCCAAAGAGTGAAAATGGACAATCTCCTAAAATTGCTGTTGAACACACTATTGTAGAAGCTCATGATAAACAGCTTGCCTATGTTAACCAATCATACGACGTTGTAGAGAAAATCAATATGAGATGCCAAGGAAAATTGCCAATTGACCATTATTTTCAATTAGTTATCCCGCCTGCTCTCATAATTGACACGAGCAAAAAAAGAGAGATCAATTTGTTGAAAAAATATCAGGTTGGATCCCTGATATGGCAAAAACTCTAAACGCTGATCAATCGTATTCAAAATCATACAATGGACACAAAGTATTGTTAATATGTGTCGGCTCGTTTTCAGAACTTAACGGAAAGATTGGCAGGATGTCAACGAGGCCCAAAGAAGCTGAAAAGGAAAGACGAGATAGATTCCGCAGGGCAATGGAAGAAAAATTACCAAAGCTTATCAAGTACAAAGAAAAAGGATATGCAACGGCGTTTTTGCTGGAAGATATCAGCTTTTCCCACATTAATTCGGGAGACAACTTGAAGGAGTTGATACCTAATCAATATTATTCAGAATTTCAATCAAAAATAGACTATGTTGTTATATTTGTTTCCAATGAAAAGAAGATGATTGTCGGTAATGTGTGGAAAGAAGAATCTCAATTATATTCAGAAATTCCAGACGACCGTAGGTTTAGTTTTCGTCAATAAAAGTCCATCGGCCGGGGGATATTTTTCCCAAAAGTTGATTGCGTTCTGCGTGCTTTGAGCGTACAATTCGCGGCTATTTATATACAAGTTTAATAATACAGAAAATGCTTTACATGTCCTGAAACCTGAGACAACGGGATAGATTGGGCAAAAGTAGTAAAAGGATATTTTTATGGGAAGACGCAGAGACAGACGAAATAAAAGACGGGAAAAACAAATAAAAACGCGTAAGGCTAATGCCCCGCGCAAGGCCAAAGAACGTGCACGCAAAGCCGCTTCCGCCGCGAGTG
>CAZFOQ010000016.1:0-39287 GCA_964520535.1 uncultured Pirellulales bacterium
CTATGAGAACTGGAGTGGCCATTCAAACCTCCAACTACGTTCGGGACAATGTCAACGCCTCTATCGCATCCCGTTCATGTTCGTCTATTCCATGTGTGTAAACATTAAGAGTAAGTCGTGGATCACTGTGACGCATAAGGCTTTGGGCTGTTTTCGCTGACTTGGCTGTCGTATCTAAAGCAGTTGCAAAGTTATGTCTTTGAGCGTGAAAATAAGCCGTCCCTTCATCGGTTTTATATGGAATGCCCGCTTTCATAAGATCACTTTTAATCATCAAATGAGGTTGTGCTGGTACATTAAAGGCTAAACTTGTTGGTAGTGAATATCTTAAATGTTCCTTAATCATTTGCGTAGTGCTTTTTTTAAGGGGCAAAGTTGCTACTTTCCGGTTCTTGGCATTATTATCCCGAACACTTAAAGTCTGGCTCTTGAAATCAAAATCGGATGCTTTAAGGGTACGAATTTCATTTGCCCGTAAGCCGGTTTCGTTTGCGATAAGATAAATCAAGGCACGTTCTTTGCCGCTTATTCCTCGATATTCACCGGCTCTAAGAGTTGTTTGAATCAGTGTTCGGACTTCATCAACACTTAATGTCCGTGCCGGTCTGTTCTGATCGAATTTGGTAATATTAATCTTTTTCAAGGATTTAAGCGGGTCTCTGTATGCTTTGCCTGTATCCACAAGCCATTTTGTAAATTGTTTTATAGCTCGAATATAATAGTTATAAGTTGCTTTACTTATCCTTACAGTTTTAGCCTTGTTCTTTTTTGTCTTAACGATAACCACTACACCTTCATCCCTGAGACGAACAAGATAGTTTTCTACCTTGACCGGATCAATATCTGATAAACTCTTAAAACAGCATTCTTTTATTATTCGCTCCACTCGTGGTATAACCGCCTGAATATGTTGTTTCGTACAATCGGAAGCGATAAGGCTTTGTTTCCAGTTTTCAAGATGTTCTTGCAAAGGCTTTCCGGATTGCGCCCTTAAACCATCCAGAAGTTCCCACGAGACGAGTTTTTCCATTACCCTGTCCGGAAGCCCCTCAATCCATCTTTGCAGTTCCGGCGGCAAATTCTGCCCTGCAATACAGCAACCGATAAGAGCCTCGATATTATCCGCAAACGTCTGTGTATGTCTTTTTTCAGTAAATCCGGGCACTCTATGTCGGCGGCTATGATGATCGACAAAATCGATGTACCACTTTTTTGAAGATTTTCTTTTTCCATCCTGTGTGTATTTTTCCCGATATATACGCATGATTCACCTCGCTTTCTTCCAACAATAAAGGAGATAATTTGAAATACTCATACCTTTGGCCTCTGCTTCTTTCACCAGCAATTTCCTATCTGTTTCTGTCAGTCTCAAGGTTGTTACAGCGGTGCGCCTGTCTTTCGGTTTTAGCGGAGGTCGTCCCATTTTTTTCTTTTTTCCCTTCATACAAGCACATTACTTTATGTATTCGGTAAAGTCAAGTATAAAATCCGGAATTAGTTAGCTTTTTTTATTCATTGATTCATTGAACAGCACTCTCTAAAATTTCTTTTTATTTCCTGAAAATCTTTTCAATATCTTACAAATTCCTGAAATATCATATTATTTCTTATAAGTTCTTGGTTGCTCATGTTATCTCCTGTTATACCCTGTATTAGAATCTACAGATTTAATCTGCTTTAACATAGCTTTTCTCCTTCTTTCAAATTCTGTATTTGTGAGTTTCTTCCCTTTTGAGCCTAAGGGATTTTCAATATAACTGTAAGTCGATGCTAAACCGGTTCTACCCTTTTCGATAAGAACTAAAATACCTTCAGACATGAGAAGATTCATAATCAGTCGTCCTTCTTTTTGCCCCTTGCCTATAATCCGGCCTGCATCCTCTTGAGCAATAAAAAACGTTCCGTCCTGCCTTAGCTGTTGTAATTCATAGCAAGTATGAGCAATTAGTTGTGTTTTGGGACAGTCCAGGTGAGCAACTTCCGGACGGGGTTTAGCATATTCTTTCGCCCGCTCTAAAGCTAAAGCAAGATGATCTATCTTGGGAAACTTCACACGTCCATTTTCCCAAACATCAATGAACTGCGCCCATATTTCAATATATGACAAAGGCTCTCCGTCATCATCGACAAGCAGTCCATCGCACAGGTCATACCACTGGCGAATATATAAGTCTAATTCTTCTGCTGTAACTTTTTCGGTATCAACAACACCCTGTAAGTACTGGCAAAGTATGAATACTGCCCGATTGCCGACAAAGTCTGAGCCTTCAAATTGCTCATATTCAACCTTTGCTTTTTCAAGTGCTTTTTGAATTATTTTATTATTTTCCGTTTCCATGCCTTGTTAGCTACCTTTGAACAGACTTCTTTAATTTTTCGGTCTATGGGACACTCTGAGGCGTTCCCTGTGAGACTCTGGAGCGTGGTCGATACGGAAATAAAGGGCATCCGTAATCGGTGCAGAGAAAAACTTCTTTGATTTCCCAACCGCAACATTCACCACAGAATGCTCGCATCGCGGCTTTACGGCTTCGGCCTGTCATTGCGCGTTTATATGTTGCACGGTACTGTTTCGGCATTTGCGATAGCCGCTCCGCTATTTTCTCTTCACGTTCAATGTTCATAAATTGCCCCCCGATATTCGTAAGTCAACGTATTGCCGCAGCATCTTCTCAAATATTCCCCAACCAATACAACACAACTCTTGTCCTACTGGAAATTCAAGGCAGAATAACAATTCACCAATTTCTCGTTTGAGATTGCTTGACAACGATGCTGAGTTAAGGTATGATTCTTTTAGCAATTTAGTTTGATCGGCTGCCTGTTGGCTAAGATGGGCAGCCGTTCCTTTTTCTACAATCATTTGTAGCTCCTTTCATTGATGGTAAGTTTCAAGAATTTGTCCAAATTAGGAAATCCCAACTCTGTCCACTTTTTCAAATCCGATGTTCTGTAAACAACACAGCCGTTAAGTTTATATCCAGGTGGTAGTTGTCCACAGGCTCTCATTGTGGCAAAAGTTCTCTCAGAGACTCCGATCAATCTCGCTGCTTCCTTCGGCCGGACTGCCAGAGGTTCAAGAGGGTGGATTTGAGGGGATATATTAGGATTCATTGCTTCCCCCCTTAGATGCAAGTTTATCAAGAGCATGTTGGACAGCTTTAGGATTAAATCTCAATCGACCATTGACATTCAAAGCTGGGATTGAGCCTTTAACTGTAAGTTGTTTCAAATATGCTTTTGGCAAGCAAAGTTCAGCGGCCAGTGCTTCAAGTGAAACGTATTTATATTCTGTATTTTTCATAATTCCGATTATAAACCGGATTATTTATGAACATGCAGTTTTATGAGGCATGATCGGGCTTGACTACAAAATGATAGGGCTTTGATAGCAAAAAGATAAGGCTTCACTCTGAAAATTTATTTGACGCTTATCGCTTATTAAAGTGTCTTTCGACTTCACTTCTACTTACTTCAATAGGGGAGTTTTTCGATTTGTTCTTATCTCTATAATCCTTTAACCTTCCATCATCATAGACCTGTATAGAGTTGGTTTTGAAAGTTCATACTCTTTAATTGTAACTGTTGAAGTTATGAGATCGGTTGGTTTATCCTGTCTGCTATTTCCCTGTGACTGTTTAACATGCTCAAGAGCGAGAATAAGCTGTAAAAATTTCTCTTGCTCAGAATAGTAATAGTATTGCCCTCCTTCATTGATAAACCGATTTTGCTCAAACCATTGGCCTTTGTAGTCAGCAGAAAAAATCGGTCTGTCGGTTGAACGTCTTAGCCCATAATCGTGAATTACAGATAATAAGACATAATCGCACATTAGCTTTTCGTCATCTGTCGCTGGTCGTTGTATAGCTGGATTACCGTGACTAAAGGGAAACCAAAGCAACGGATTAACTGGTTCTTTGGGTCTGTAAATAGTACCCATTGGGACATTAACAAAGAAGTTGTCCCAATAGTTCATTTTTATATATCCTTTTGGTGGAGGGCATACATCGACCAGGCTAATTCTTATTTTGCCGTTTGGGAGTTTATACTTCTCTAATTGCTTTGGTGTAAATTTTTCTATTCGTTTTTCGGCATTTTCAAGTTTCTTTGAATAAGGTTGCTGTGCTTGGCCATAGTCTTCGACCATTTTGCAGAACCGTTTGATATTTTCGATAAAACGTGTCCTAATTTTTTCCTTTGTTACAAGCTTGCCAACTTCAACTATTATTTCGTTAACTGCGCTAAGATGGTATTGATTTGCCATTTTTCACCTGCATATTGTCGGGCTGATCTGATCCCGGACTGGTGCAGGTGTATCTCAGCCCGGAACCAGACCGCTTAACCGGCGTCCCGGCCAAACCCGAATGTTCTTGTTTATCTTGTTGCATTGTATATCCATTTCTTTTTTTGTTCAACAACCTGTCAAAGACAGTATTTGTCTCTGTCTTTCACTGAATAAGAGTAAAATCTGGAAAATTCTTGTTGAATTTCTATCAAGGTCGTATTATCCTTAAGTTCCTATTTGCGGATAATTTAGGCCAAAGGAGATTGTGATATTCATTGAAAAAAGGCTGAAGATGGGCAAGCGGGAATTATTACAGGAGTTAATCGAGCTGTTTGAAGTCCAAAAGTTTATCCGCTTTCTGTCCGCCGCAAATTCAGCATTCAAGCCTGTTACCGAAGATTACAGCCATTATCTCGATTCCGAAGGTTATTTCAGTGATTTTAACAAGGAAGGCCATATCGAATTCAAAGACGGTGGCCAACTGCTCGTCTGTACTATTTTCTGCGATAAACCGCTAACCGAACGAACCGGCAAGAAAAAGCAATATGATCTGGCTAAAAAAGTCCTCAAAGATACCTTCTGCGAAGCCGGGCTTTTCCTATTCTATGACAATAACGGCAGATTCCGCCTGAGCTTTATCTGCGCACAGTACATGGGGCCAAAGCGGTTGTTCAGTATGTATCGCCGCTACACATATTTTGTCAGCGCTGAGCTATTCAACAAGACCTTTATCAATCAGGTTGGCAAATGCGATTTTTCAAGTGTCGATTCAATCCTCGAAGTATTTTCAATCGAAGCGGTTTCACAAGATTTCTACGATGAGTTCAAACCCAGATTTGACAAGATTGCTGCTACGGTAACAGGTTTACCTGATATAAATTCACAGCTTCGAGAAGATTTTGCTCTGTTATTTGCAATACGTACCATCTTTCTGGGCTTTGTTCAGAAAAAAGGCTGGCTGGGCGGCAATGAACAATTTTTGCAGTGCTTTTGGAACGAATATAAAAGCCGCTTTAGCGGTAAAGATGAATTTTACGACCGCTGGTTAATCCCGCTGTTTTTTGAGGCTCTAAATTCTGCTCCCGGTCAAAAAGTGCAATGGCACAACAACGACTTCTCCAAAGAAATTGAAGCTGTTCTGCAAATGGCTCCGTTCTTCAATGGTGAGCTTTTCAAAAGAAAGAGTGGTGTCGATGATCTTGAGTTGTCTTTACCTGATATTGTTATAGGCGATTTTATCGAATGGCTTTTCCGCTATAACTTTACTATTGAAGAAAACGATCTTTACGATGAAGAACTGGAGCTTAATCCTGAATTTCTTGGTATTATCTTTGAACGACTGGTTAATAAAGCCGATGGTGCGGTCTATACGCCCCGAACAGAAGTTGATCTTATGTGCCGGCTGGCTTTATTGAATTGGCTGGACAAGAATAGTTCTGTCGAAAAAAGTGAATTGTATCATCAGTTTTTCAGAGAAGGCGGCGAAGGTATAGAGTTTGATGAGGATCAGAAAGAAGGCAATTTCAGCACTAATGAAATCCGGGAACTGGTAAGCCTTCTCGAATCGGTTACGTTATGCGACCCGGCGGCTGGTTCCGGCGCTTTTGAAGTTGGAATGCTCCATATAATTGATGAGACTCTGGAAAGTCTGTATAGAAATCCTAAATGTCCCCCCGATATACAACAGAAAAATGCGTTTGAACGTAAAAAAGCGATTATCGGCCAGTCTCTTTATGGTGTTGAAGTCAAACGCTGGGCGGTCTGGATAAACCAGTTGCGTCTTTGGCTTACTTTGTTTATCGACATGCCGGGCGATATGAAGAATTCCCTTACACCGCTTTTGCCCAGCCTGAATTTCAAAATCCGCCGGGGCGATTCTATTGTCCAGCGGATAGGCGGTAAAATGTTCCCGGTTCACGGTGAAACCGACCTACCAAAAGCAATCAAAGAAAAAATTGACGAGCTTAAAAAGGAAAAGATAGATTTCTATTACAACCGGGGGAAAGATGAAAAATACATACATGGGCTTGAGACACAGGTCTTTAAGAAAATAGTCGATAGCCAGATAAAGAGTAAACAACGAAAGTTCGATTCAATACAAAAACCACACAAACAATTGGGATTCGATAAATCAGAGTCCGAACAAAAGCATCTGCTTGAACTTGCAAAATTTGAGAAAAAGCGAAATGAACTAACTGCCGAAATAGAAGAACTTACAGCCGAATACAGCAATCTATCAGAAGAACACCCTTTAATTTGGAATATCGAGTTTTCGGAGATTTTTTACGACAGAGGCGGCTTTGATATTATTATTGGCAATCCGCCCTATGTTCGCCAGGAAGATATTGCCGATCCGGATGGCAATGTCGAACCTAAAACCTACAAGGAATTGCTTCAGGGAACAATGAGGATTGATTTCCCAAAACATTTTAAGAATAGTGTTAAGATAGATGGTAAGAGCGATCTATATACTTTCTTTTATCTACGGAGCCTGCATCTTCTTAATGAAAAAGGCGTTCATGTTTTTATATGTTCTAATAGTTGGCTGGATGTAGGTTACGGTGTATGGATGCAGGAGTTCTTGCTGAACAATGTCCCCGTTCGTTACATCATCGACAATCACGCCCGGCGCAGTTTTGCCACTTCTGATATAAATACCATCATCTCCGTTATGGATGCTCCTCTGCGAAAAGGCATTGTACCTGATGGGCACATCGTAAAATTCATTGCCTTCAAAAAGCCCTTTGAACAATGTATCTTCACCGAAAAGCTGCTTGAACTGGAACATGCAAATAATATTATCAAAAATGATACCTTCCGGGTCTATCCGATCACAAAAAGCCAGCTTTATGATGAGGGATGGGAAATCGAAGAAGGAGCGAAAAAAGAAAGCGGTCTCTATGTCGGCGATAAATGGGGTGGAAAATACTTGCGCGCCCCAGATATTTTCTTTACTATCCTGCAAAAAGGAAAGGGTAAGTTGGTCAAACTCAAATATATTGCAAAGGTACTTCCAGGTTGCTATTCCGGTATTAATGACTTCTTTTATATAACAAAAAATGAAATTGATGAATTTAAGATTGATAAAGAATATTTGACTTCGCTATTACGGAGTTCTAATGACATCAACATGCTTAAATTTGAAAATAAGCAAAGTCACTTTGTACTTTCTATTAAGCCTATAAGTAAAGATAGAGTGAAAAAAAATACAAGGCAATACATAAACTGGGGAGAAATGCAAGTTACCCGTAAAAGACAAAAAACTGCCGCAGGTATTCCTTGGCCACAAACAACGACCGTAGCAAACAGAAAATACTGGTACTCAATCCCCCCCAAAAATCTGCTTAGTACACAATTATTTATGCAATATGTTGCAAATGATAGGTTTTACTGTCCTTTTTCTCAAAAAGCTATTGTTAGTGACAGATGTTTTCATAGGATTTTTCCAAAGATTGAAAGTGACTTTAACTTTTTAGTCACAATACTAAATTCAACATTCCAAACATTCCTTGTTATGCTTTTGGGAAGGGCAAACTTAGGACAGGGAGCATTGAAATTTGAAGCAAAAGATGCTAATAATATAATAACATTAAAGACCTCAGAAATCTCACGACAGGGACTTAATAAATTAGTGGATAAAATTGGTTGTCACAAACCTGTTTCTATCTATCAAGAGTGTGGTCTTGATCCGGAATCAGATATTCCTTTGTCCGAACAGGAGCCGAAGCCTTTACCTGATCGCAAGGAACTCGACGATATTATATTTGACGCTTTGGACTTGACACAGGATGAACGCAAAGAGGTATATCGAGCGGTATGTCAATTAGTCTGGAACCGCCTCAGCAAAGCCAAAAGTGTGAAGAAAAGAAAATAGGAATTAGAATATGAGTAAAAACCGGTGGAGAAAAAAATATTATGATATTTGATGTTTATTGCGATGAAAGCAGACCTGATTTACTGTCCTCAGATAAGCCTCAAGCAAAATATATGCTTATCGGCAGCTTGTGGCTGCCCAATGATAGACGTGAGCATTTCAAAATTGAGATACATTCCTTACGAAACAAACATAAGATTGGCGGTGAATTCAAATGGCAAAAAGTCTCGCCATCCAAAATAAATTTCTATAAAGAGCTGATTGAGTGGTTCTTTAGCACAGGGGATCAGTTGCGTTTTCGTTGTATTGTTGTTGACCATAGCAAAGTTGATCTTGAGACTTATCATCTAAATGATCAGGAATTAGGATTTTATAAATTTTATTATCAATTGTTGCACCATTGGATATTAGATTTTAACGAATATAATTTCTTTGTTGATTTTAAAAAGAATAGAAGGCGAGATAGATTAGCTGACCTCAGAAATTGCCTGGCAAATGCCAATCTATTGTCAAAGGTGAATTGTGTTCAGGCCATAGCTTCAAATGAATCTGTTCTTCTTCAGTTAGCAGATGTTTTGATTGGCATAGCTGCTTTGCGTCTCAATAACCTATTTAATATAAAAAGTTCAAAGTATGAACTTCTTTTAGAATGTGAGAGACTACTTGGAAATCAAATAACAAATACCACTAAGAGTACTCGGAAGTTCAATGTTTTTGAAATAAATCTCAGTGGAGGCTGGTAATGGAATATCCGCCTCTTGTGACTTATGATAGAGCAGTAAAATACAGGCAACATTTTGAAAATATATATTGCCGGAAACCGATAACAACTTTCGATGGAATACAAGTTAGATTTAGAAAAAGGGATTTTAATCATTGTTTTTTTGACTCAGTAATATCGAAAGACGATACGTTCTCTCGATTACGTGCAGAAAGAATAGACTGGATTAAGGCTGCACTTCAAGACCCCTCAAGTGATTTACGTATGGGATGGGACTGGAAAAAGAAAAAATATGATCCAAAACGACGAGTTGCAATTGTTATGACAAATTATATCGTAGTTATAACAATGAAGAAAAGCTTTAACGCTGATATTTGTACAACATATCTTGCGGATACAGAACCGTTGAAAGGGCAAAACTTTTCAACATTGGAGCTTATTAAATCGGGACCAAAATGGAAATGAAGTTGGCGCATAAAAAAATCGCGGATTCGCCAGGCTGGCTCCGCGAAAGCCTCGACAGATTCTACTGCCGCTGGCAGAGAACTCAATTTAATTATACAATATATATACTGGCATGTTCAAGCAAAAAATCAATATTTTTATAAGTTTCTTGAAATCAGATATTTACATAAAGCAAAGTTTTTTATTTTTTACTTTATTATTGAATATAGCTGAAGGCAGAAAGGTTTTTAAGGATATTGAGATAGCCACAAAATCGCTTGTGGATACTGAAAGGCCATTGTGATAGCCACAAACAACTTTGTGGATATTTGAGTATCCACAAGATTTTGGGCAATAATTAACACAGGAGAACATTGTGCCGCATAGAGCATTTATAACGAATACCGGTGAAAAGACATTAAAAAAACGCCTTGGCGAACTGATTGAGCATAGCGGAATATTGAAATTTCTGGTCGGCTTTTTTTATTTCAGCGGCTGGTCAGAGCTTTACAAACCCCTTAAAGACCGCAGCGATATTGAAATCCGGATTCTTGTCGGGCTGGATGTGGATAAAAAGCTGTTTAGAACAATAGAAGTCGCCCGTGACATGAACGAAAAGAGTAATGATGAGAAAGCAGATGATTTTTTTGAATCGCTTCTTAACGCTATCAATAGCGAGCAGATGGACACCGAGGAATTCTATCGGCAGGTGGAATTTTTCGTCCGTCTGATCGAGCAGAACAAACTCAAAATCCGAAAGACCGCTGAACCAAACCATGCCAAACTGTATATTTTCAAGATAAAAGAACACTTGAAGGGTATTGCCGAATGCAAGTTCATCACCGGTTCGAGCAATCTTACTCGCGCCGGGATAACGGAGCAGAACGAATTTAATGTCGAAATCGGTGACTACGGAACAGACAAAGCAGAACAGTATTTTGACGAACTATGGGAAACCGCCGTAGAGATTACCGAAGAACCGAAACGCAAAAGTGATCTGATAAATACCATACACAAGCGCTCTCAAGCTGCGCAGGTTACGCCATTCGAGGCTTATGTAAAGGTACTAAAAACTTATATTGATTTACAGGAACAAAAACATATCAAACCTCATGTCCAAAGGTTATTGGAAAAGGAAGGTTATAAATCATACACCTATCAGTCCGATTCAGTTAATCAGGCGTTGACAATTCTGGAAAACTATAACGGTGTGATTATCGCTGATGTAGTTGGGCTGGGTAAATCGGTTGTTGCCTCGATGATCGCCTGCAATCTGGGCAAGCGTGGAATGGTAATTTGTCCGCCCGGATTAATTGACAAACACGCCAAAAGCGGCTGGAGCATGTATCGGGAGCATTTCAAGCTACACGACTGGGAAATCTATTCGTGTGGTGATCTGGAAAATGCCTGTGATTATATGCACAATTATGGTGATGATGTAGAGATTGTTATTGTCGATGAAACGCATAGATTCCGCAATCAGGACACACAGTCTTTTGAACTGCTCAGTTCGATTTGTCACGGTCGGCAGGTAATGCTGTTGACCGCTACGCCGTTTAATAACACACCGGCAGATATTTTTTCTCTGCTGAAACTGTTCGTTATACCAGGCAAATCGAAAATTACTTTAGATGAAAATCTCGAAGTAAGATTCTCATTCTATGAAAGCCTTTTCCGCCGATTATCCTTCATCAGCAAAAACCACAATTCGCCTGATGCTGTAAAGCGCACCCGTGCTGAACGGTATTATGAGCAGTTATTTGATGCTCTGCCGATTGACTTAGAACAAGTACAGCAAAGAACACATCAGATGTCACAGGAGATCAGGGCTGTACTTGAACCGATTATGATACGCCGAAATCGTTTGGACTTGAAAAGAGACCCTGTCTATCAAACTGAGATGACGGAGCTTTCCGAAACGCATGATCCGCAGGAATTGTTCTTTGAATTAACCGGTGAACAATCCCTCTTTTATGATAGTGTAATCAATGAGTACTTTGGAGAATACGGCCAGTTTAAGGGAGCAATTTATCAGCCGTTTATCTATGAGAAGAAACGTGACGTAGAGGAACTCAGCGAAGAAGATAACCGCCAGTTCCAGCAACAGCGTAACTTATTCGATTTTATGCGGCGTTTGCTGGTCAAGCGGTTTGAAAGCTCGTTTGGTTCTTTTGACCAAAGTATCCAGAACTTTATTCGAGTCCATGAATGTGTTCAGGATTTTATCAAAAACTCCGGCGGGAAATACATTCTTGACCGCAGGCTTATCGAGAAAATCTATAATCAGGATGAAGAAGAAATAGAAATGGCTCTTTTGGATTTTGCCGTTAAGCTTGAAGAAAAAAAGACACCAAAGAACTATCGAATCTATAACGTTAGTGAGTTTGAACGCAAAGATGATTTTCTTATGGAAATCGAGGAGGATTTGCAACTTTTCAAATCTGTCCAGAACCGAATCAGGGAACTAAAACTTGTCGATAATGATCCCAAGTTGCAAAGCCTTGTAAAGGAATTGAACAAAATCCTGTCGATAAAACCAAAGGCAGGAGAGCCTATTCGCAAGGTGATTGTCTTTTCCGAATACATGGATACAGTCAAGCATTTGAAGCCTGTATTGGAAAAGATGTTCGTTGGCAAGGTTTTTACGGTTGAGGGTTCTTTGGGAGTAAAACAAAATAATGAACTTCTGACGAATTTTGATGCAAGTAAAAAGCTCCGCGAGCAAAATGATGACTACGATATTCTCTTGACCAGTGACAGACTTTCGGAAGGCTATAACCTAAACCGTGCCGGGGCAATTATCAACTATGATATACCCTGGAATCCGACACGGGTAATCCAGCGGGTAGGACGAATTAACAGGATAGGTAAAAAAGTATTCAACTGGTTGTATATCTATAACTTTTTCCCAACCGAAGCCGGAGCCGATATTGTCAAGAGCCGACAGATTGCAAGTCAGAAGATGTATCTAATTCATAATACTTTGGGTGAGGATGCAAAGATTTTTGAAGTAGACGAAACACCTTCACCGGCGGAGCTATTTAAGCGAATCAATATTAATCCTGATGAGCAGGATGATGAAAGTCTGTTCACTAAGATTCGTGCAAAATATCTGGCGATAAAGAAAGAACATCCGGAAGTAATTGAGCGGATTCAATCTTTGCCTGTCAGGATCAAGACTGCTAAAAAATCCAATACGTACCAACTTGTAGTTTTCCGCCGCAAGGCGTTAGGATTATTTATCCATGCCATGATTGAAAACACGGATGGTAAAAATAATATTGAACCGCTTTTGATTGAGCAGGCATTACCGCTAATTGAATGTGTAAAAGATGAACTGAGATTACCTTTAAGTGAGAAGTTCTGGACGTATTATGAACAGATTAAATCATTCAAACCGACTTATCGTGCTTCTAAAAATGATTTGTCTTTGGAAGTAAAGGCAATGAACAATCTTAAAAGTGCATTGAGCTATTATAAGCAGGAACTTGATAACGAATTATCTTTTATTCGTACTTTGATAAAGGATTTACGTGATTATCATATCCTATCGAAATATTCCCTGCGAAGAATAAGTAGCCATGAATTACAGCCGGACAAGCAAAAGGAACTGGAAAGATTCAAAAAAGAGATTGAATATCTGCGCCGAAACCTCGGCGAAGATTATCTCGATGTAATCAAAAAACGCATAGCTGATAATTACCATGAAATCATTATCGCAGTTGAAAACTATTCAGGCTGATAACTATCTGATGTAAAAATGTTCTTCGTTGTCAATAAAGCTAAACTAAAAAGAATTATAAGCATTGTCAGAGAAGATAGAACTCCTACAAAACAAGGGCATGATGCACCATTCCTTCGTATCAAAGCGGTAGAAAATGAATTAACAATCTCAGGTGATAAAGTTTCAGCAACATTTCCGGCAACAGTTTACGAACCCGGTGTACTGTTTATCAGGACAACAAATTTCAGGCGGGTTTTGAAAGCAACCAAAGTTGAAGGAGATTTTTTGACCTTTCAGGCTACGGATAAAGAACTGGTATTTGCCGATGTCCGTTATCCTTTTGAAAGTCTGAATATGGTACTTTATCCAAACCCCGAAGAAGCTCCGGCAGCATGGCCACCGCCCCCACCAGAAGCGGAACAAATTCCTCCAATAAAAGAACCTACGTTATTTGATCTTAATGAGAAAAAATTAAAAAATGTCTGAAATAGAATCTGAACTATTAACAGTTAAACAGACTTGCCAGTTGTTGAATATTAGCAGAACTTTACTTTACAGTCGCTCGTCCTCAGAAGTATTTGGAATTGTACCTATTCGCATAGGGCGTAAAGTACTGTTCTCACGGAAGGAACTACTGGCTCATATCGATGCAGGGATGCCGCCAAGAACCAAATGGCAAACAATGAAAAAGCTAAAACATTATTAAAATGAAAAGTAGAACAGAGAAGAGAAAATGGAGGCAAATATGGAAAATGTTAAAAAAGTTGACGTTATTAGTCTTCCCAAGAAAAAATTTGAAGCAGCTTTTTTGCTATCGTTGATCGCTATTTGCATCTCTATTTTAAGTGTTTTTTTAACATATTCGAGTACTATTTCACCTGCTGACATAAACATTCCTCCCTTTGCTGGTTATGGGATACAAAACAAAATAGACGAGTGGTCCTCAGACCATTTAATTCTTCTTCTTGACTTTGTTAATAATGGTTCTCGCTCTGCACTTATTCGACAGCCGAAATTGACTTTGAAAGAAAATGGCGGTGAATCATTGACGTTTTGGATTATGGGAGAATACGAAAAATTTTCAACATTGGGTAGTTCAGACACGCCTAAGCTAACACAATCTTTTCTAATCCCTGGTCATTCAGTGTCAACACACATTGTTATTTTTCACATCGAAAATTGGTTTGACGATTCATCTTCAGGCAACTTCAATTTCTATTTTAAACCAAATAAAATATACAATGTTGACTTAGAGTATGTTGACAAAGACAATAATAAGTGCATACAACAGAATATAGGTATTGTCGATACGCATGATGCTAATGTCGCCGTTGGACAGTTGATGTTTTGGCCAGTTGACATTCATGAGGGTGCTCACTGATTGGTTGAAGGTGTTACTTCTCGGCCTCGATGTGGTGATTTTAAAAAGGAAAATACTATTATTGATTACCCGTTTTTCAAACTAAGAAAATCTTTAAGTTCTGTTTGGAAAGCCTTTTCTAAATCTTCACCTTTGTCGTTTGGGATAAACTGATTTGCAGATTTGATAAGGCCACCGAGACGTTCTTTAATGAAATCAACAAGTCTTTCGTCTGGCATTATCTTGTCAAAGTTAACAGCCTTATCTTTAGGAGTCGTAGGCCCTTGAAGGTATCTTGCTATTATACTATGATTTAATAATGGTCTGTAATTATCCCATATTTTCTTAAATCTATTATCACCTTTGATAGTTTTTTCACGCATATCATGGGTTTGACCATGTTTTTGATACCCTTTCTGTGTATGGAATAGCACCGTGTCAACAATATGAAGTGCAGAATAAAATGCTACCGTAACAATCCAGTCTTTCTTGGTTAAGTCTTTTGCTAATAGGGCTATCGTTTTAATATTGTGGATAGCTTTTCCTATGTGTGCATCCGGGCTTGCCATTAACCTATATACTCAAGGATAATTGGTGGTGATAAAAAGGCTTCATAAATATCACTGTCGCATTTAGGCAGAGATTGGACACTTAGCGATATAGCCGATAGCAATGGTGTGTTAGCTATTGCCCAGTCAAGATCTGTAAGCTCATCTTCAAATTTACTGTCATATTCAATATCTTTAGTTACTATTAGAAATAAAAGGCGTGTATCTCGGATCGTAACAAAAGCTTTAGTAATTTTATCTTTACGTTGATGAATCCAATTACCTAAAATATTCTTAAGGTCGTTAAACTGTGATTCAAATTCATTGCTTTTCTGATGAATATTACAGATTTGAATAACCTCTTTGACCTTCAAGGTAAAACGGTCTTTGTCTTTTGGCTCAAATAAAACTGTACGTTCTGCTTCTGACCATTTAAGACGTACAGCTTCGGTACTAATAATTTCATCTTGCTCGTGTAAAGTTTCAGCCATAACATTATTTATCGACATGTCTATTTGTTATTTTTCACCCTTTTTATGCAGATAATAGCAAAAAGGAAAGCAAAAATCAAACTACGCAAAAATAAATTTCATGTATTCTTTCAATTTTTGCCCTTTTCTTAAAATTAGTATAACACAAGCATTATATAAAAAGCAAGAAATATTTATCTATTTTAACATTACATCCTATGACAAAATCATTCGCAATAAGCAAAAATCTTATTTTATATGATCGAAAAACTCCATTATAGCCTTTAACTCCTGATTTTTCAAAGTCAAGAAACTCCTGATTCTCAATTTCCAATGCAAACTTTCTAATCAGCTTTTTTAAAATTTTTCCAGAATCTACATACGCTTAAGGTCGAGGCTTCATAATATAATATTGATCTTGGAGTCCCAAAAACCCGGCCTACCCCTTCGGTTTTTCGTGCCCCTTTAAAAAGCATGCTTTTTCCTTTTTTTGGGTAAAAGTTCCTTAATATCACCCCTGATTTTCTCGCTGTTCGGCAGGGAGTTTTGACCAAAATTATGATTGATTTATATAACCAAACAAACTATAATTGAAATATCACCTTTGACCTCAAGCTCCTGTGGATTATCCGCTTTCCTCTCCCTCAACACAGGGGCTTTTTTTAACTACCTCCATTCTTCGCCAAAGAATTAGGATTAGCTCTTTAAAAATACGTAGTTCCCGCAATTAATTCATTCCGATATATATCCGAAATATATCATGTTAATCTTAAATCAACTTCTGGTTTTATTATCTTCAAGAGGAATTAAGAATGAAAGGCCATTCCGCTTTGATGGGAGGAAACAGTCAATGTCACTGTATATCATTGTTAAAAGGATCTATCACCGATTATTACCTCAGTCTTTGCGACAGTTTATTTTTAGAATCACACCCAAACCACTCAAAAGCCTAAAAGGTTATATCGTTCGTTCGCTTGAGAAATCGGCAAAGCACGATGAAATCTATGATGAGGATTACTATATCGAGACCTATATCAAGAAACAAAAGGAAAATGAAAGATCATGCAGTATAATAGCACAAAGCATCATGGAGTCTTTCCATCCGGAAACTGCAGTCGATGTCGGGTGCGGAGCCGGATTTTTGCTATCAGCTCTGAATACATACGGAGTACATGGTCGAGGCCTCGAATATTCGGATGCGGGACTCAATATCTGTCGTCAAAGAGGCTTGGATGTCATCAAGTTTGATCTGGAAAATGATGTATTGCCCGAAGGTATAACATCAGACGTTGCTATAAGCACTGAGGTTGCCGAACATTTACCGGAATCCTGTGCCGATCGTTTCGTTGATATTCTCTGTGCAATCGCCAACAATGTAGTATTTACGGCGGCACAACCCAGCCCAAAAAGCAATATTTCTCGGGATCATATCAATGAGCAGCCTAAAGAATATTGGATTAATAAATTTCAAGCTCATGGATTCGTGTACAATATGGAACTTTCTGCAAAATGGAGCACGAATTGGAAAGCAAGTAATGTTTTACCATGGTATGTCGAAAACATAATGGTATTTTGCAAATCAGATTCTACCAGATCATAGCTCAGCGGAACCGTATACCAAATCTCACGCGAGTTCAGTTAACATAAAACGAGGACAAATCTGGCTGTCTTCTCATAGGTACTAAAAAACTCAGTGAACAACAGGTTGCTTCATCATTACAGATAAAAATTGTCCACTTTTCCAAATTGGGAAAAATTTTCGCTTGTAGGGGGGGTATAATGCAACGACCCCCCGGTCTTTCTGACAGGCCCTACCCCCTTCTATATTACGATAGAAAAAGCATGCTTTTTTAAGCTCAAAAAAGTAACGCCCGTGCTCTCATGGCCGAAAGGACCAACTTTCACCACCACAAGAAACACGAGCGATAGTAACAGTATATCACGGTAAAGCTGCTGAAGCAAACAAATCCTATTTCTTTACCCTGCCTTTTCACATGCAATTCCAAATTAATAAGCCAGGAGAAAAGACTTAGCAAAGATAAGGTAAAGTCTCACAGCAGATCGGCAATCTTTGGTCAAGCTCTATGGCCAAAAAACACCCGCAAAATATTTATCATAAAATTGAGGAAAACTGATAAATTCTTGTTGACAGGTGACGTATTACGTTGTATATTATGATTAGTTGTTAGTATAAAATGATAAATTAACAACCTTAATTGAAAGGACCAAATCATGTCAAAGGAAACACACAATGTAATTGAAGTAGTGGAG
Source organism: uncultured Pirellulales bacterium (assembly GCA_964520535.1). GTDB lineage: Bacteria > Planctomycetota > Phycisphaerae > Sedimentisphaerales > Anaerobacaceae > JAFGPS01. The sequence continues at coordinate 17,698 of CAZFOQ010000016.1, forward strand.
TTCTGCAAACAGCATCAGTTAGATGCAGAGCTTGTCGGACGCTGGGTCTGGGTGACGTTCGACAGCAAGCCAAACGCAGAAATCAGACAAGAGCTAAAAGACTTCGGTTTTCGCTGGAGTCCGAAGCGTGGTAAATGGGCACACAACTGCGGACATCCAAGTCGGTCGAGCACTGGCAATCCCTGGCTCAAGTACAGACATTGCAAAATATCAGAACTTGATACGCAACGTCTGGCGGTAGCGTGACGAATTTACTTGGGGATGTCACTGTGGCATCCCCTTTTTATGATTCACCTTAAATTGAAAGGACCAAACAATGAAAACTCTATTTGAAAAGTATCGTCCGAAATCTCTGGACGATGTATTAGGACAGGATAAAGCAGTGGAAAAAGTTAAGTTATTACTTTCACGCGGCTGGGGTTCACGGGCCTGGTGGTTATCAGGTGCAAGTGGAACCGGCAAGACTACCATTGCAAGGATAATTGCACAACAAGGTGCAGACGATTTTTACATAACAGAATATGACAGTGCTGATGCAATGAGCGTATCTGAAATCGACAGACTTGAGCAGGATATGTGCTATCTGGCTCCAGGTAAAGGAGGCAGAGCTTACATTATCAATGAAGCTCACGGCCTACGAAAACCCATCATAAGGCGTTTGTTAGGGCTTTTGGAGCGAATCCCGAACCATGTTTGCATAGTCTTTACCACAACAAAGATAGGTGAATCGAGTCTCTTTGATGACCAGATTGATGCACATCCTTTGCTTTCCCGTTGTGCAAAAATTGAGCTAACGAATCAAGGTTTGGCAAAGGTCTTTGCAGAGCATTGTCAGCAAATAGCGGTCAGGGAAAATCTAAACGGCAAGCCGATACAAAGCTATATCAAACTTGCCCAAAGGTGCAAAAACAACTGCCGTGAAATGCTCATGGCAGTTGAATCAGGTGAAATGTTACTGTAATAGAGGATATAATCATGGTAAAACGAAAAACGACAAGGAGAGGCGGACTTCCACCAGATAAATATTTGTCTGATACTCAACTAAAAAGACTAAGGCAATATGTAAAGGACATGGCTGACTTAGCACGGCAAAGAGGCAGTGCCAGGGCTATCATAGACGAGCTTATTGTAGAATTGCTTGCCAATACCGGACTGAGAGCTTCCGAGTTATGTGATCTCAATATCGAAGATTTACCGGTATCTCACGGTAAAGATTCAATCTGGATCAGGGACGGCAAGGGCAAGGTGACAAGGACAGTTGACATCCCTGAGAGCTTGGTTAAACGTCTTGAAAGATTTGTAAAACTGTATCGAAAAGGTTCTAAACCAAAAGAACCGTTACTGGCAAGTACAAACGGCAAACGTATGATATATCGCAGTATTTACGAGAAGATGAAGAAACTTGGCAAAAAATCTGGTATCGGCAAATTACATCCTCACATGTTAAGGCATACTTATCTGACAAGGCTCTATAATGTCGAACACGATCTGAGATTTGTTCAGGATCAGGCAGGACATGCAAGCCCGACTACAACAGCGATATATGCCAAGACAAACAACAAGGCTCGTAAGAGGCAGGTAGAGGCATTGGATAACGATTAGGCTATACACTTGTGTCTATCCTGAGAATTACGGAATTTTATAAGATAAATACTAATTTTTGGCATTCTATAATGAGTTTTTTTGTTGAAATGAGCACTAAGTTACGCTATCAGAGAAAAACCAATAATTACTCCAAATTCCGAAAAGAAATATTGTTTTTTTTCTCAGTATGAGTTATTATATATAAAGTTGGGTATAGTTTTATGGAGGATATATGATGAGCAAGGATGGCGATCGGCATACCCTGAAAAGCACTTCTGAGGGAAAACCAGGAGAGATAGCATCTAAAAAAATCCCTCTTAAACCTATGCCCCTCGTTGAACCAAAAGTCACAAATCTTATGCCTGATATTCTTGAAGTGAAGTTTAAGCCTTCTTCCTGTTCTGACACTATTGCCTGTGCTTATATTGGTGGCAGTGTCAATTTCGATGTTAATTTTAAGCTATACAGGGAAAATTATGAAGGACACCTTATTAAAATCGGCTTAAAGAGGGGTAAGATACAACTTAATCTTAAGCCACTGAGCGCAGGCGGTATTGAACCTGAAATAATAATTCCGCCCACAATAAAAATCACAAAAGAAGTTAAGAACTCTCGTGGAGCAAAACTTTCAATTAAAGAACCATTTTTATTAAAAGGGAGCAGTAAAGGAAAAGTTTTAGATGAGACTTTTGCTCCAATTTCAACAGGAGGGTCACCTGAAAAACCACACTTCTATTTTGAGTCTGTCGGAGGCCAACCTTTTGAGGGGACTGCAAAAGGCTTACTATGCAGAATCAATCCTGCACATAATATTTGTTGCAAGTGTGAGTATGAATTTGTTGTGGAGCGAGGAGACTGGTCTTTTGAACTTGGCATTGACCCAAGGCTGGTTAGGGGAAACCGGTACTTTACCTGGTTGAAAATGAGAGAACTTGCCTTCAGGAGGATTATATTATTGGATTATAATGCAGAACAATTTAATTTTGTTCTCTCGAAAGGAAATTGGACATGTCCAGCGAAGAAAAAAAGAGTGATAGAAAAGAAGAAATGAAAACTATACTCAAGCAGATTGAAAAAGCACCATCAGATAATATCCGCGAGCTATTTAGGGTCAGTGACATTTCAAAAGACAACTTTGTATATGGGATAATGGAATTCCATGAGAGTGAACAGCAAGACCTAATTGATATGATGCTTAAAGACCTTATTTTGGAGTTCCTTTTGCAAGACAGTCTCAGAAATTGGGAAAAAATTCCATTTACATCAAGACTCGATGTACTTAAAAACGTGTATGATATATTGGATTTTGAGACAAAGGCAGATTACAAATCTGAACATAAGATTGTGAAAGAAATATTAGAAGAAAAGATTGAACAACTCAAAAAGATTGAAGCTGAGAGAGAAGATGCAATCCTTGCTGAGATACATAAGTTGAAAGAAACACTTTGTAAGTTAAACCAAGCAGAAATTGATGCTACACGAGAGGTCTTAGATGTGGGTTTAAAAAGATGTATTAAAGAAAACAATCGTTTTTTGATTGTAACCTCAGTCAAGCAAGAAGAAACTAAGCAGCCTGCTAAATAACAATCATTGTGTAGGGGTGTTAAACTTTATGTATTAAAAAATCCCCTGTTTAGATTTCAGTGAAGTGGGAAGTTGTTGCGAGTTTTACGGATTGGAAGCTCTACTTCTCAAGTATTTCACCAGGACTATTTGTTATCTTGATAGGGGCAGTGATAATGATTTTGGGAGTACCAAGAACATTCAAGAGCCTTTAGAGCATAACCAAAAGGTATCAGTTCCCCAATTCCAATCTACTACCACCCACCCTGGAGGTTCCAGTGTCTAAATGTACTTACTCTGACTCGACAACCAGTCTACAGTGTTTGCCCCCACATTGATCTTGAACAGTAATGCTTTATTATGAACTCGCAAGACTATTTGTGAGCCGTTCTTTCACCGCGATTGTCTCTTGTTTGTTTTACAGTTGTCGCCACTTTATGTGCCTGTTTTACCATAAGCCAAGTTTCGCACTTAAATCCTTACAGGATGTAGACTTAAGCTAAGAAAGCAAGGGTAAGTTTGCAGGCAAAAACTTTGAGAGGTCAGTAATACCCTCTGTCCTGCCAAAACGCTTTTCGTTTCCTACGTCTTTCAGCCCATTTGTAAACCCAGTCAGGGCAGCGTTTGACATGTACCTCATGTTTTCTGCACCACCGCTGCAATGTCCTGCGAGGTATTTTCAAAATCTTCGATGCTACTCGTATGCCCTTTTCTTGAATCAAGTAGAAGGCACAGTCTTTCTGTTCATCGGTGTAGTGACCGTCTTGTCCGAGAGATTCAAATATAGCTCGTATCTCTTCGTTGGCCGCCTCAGCAGATATTCGGTACATAAGCCGTTCAAGTGTGTCACGCATCAATCACACTCCCTCTCTGTCATTAGAGCTTCTGACGATAGCCACAATCGCCGATCTTCTCCATTCTTGACAGTCCCCGGCCAGACCTCAATAATTTCTACCAATCCCAGCTACACGTGGATCAATTTCTGGCAAATCTCAGTTCAATCTGGGTCTTATCCTTTCAAGCAATTTTAAGGCTTGCGATGCTAATATTCCTTCTTTTCTTTCAAGGGCGCGTAGTTTTCTTACCTTCCTTGTGGGGCTGCCTCTCCACGTCAAGCGTTTGATTTGGCTTCGGAGCTTTTCTATCTGCCTTGAAGTATGCCCCAATGCTCCCATTACACAACGGTTCCGGCTTCGATAAGTCAGATTGTTACACCCTCTGCACATGAAGTAACGCTGTCCCGGCGCAAGGTACAAACCACCTACGCATCTCCAACACACCGGACATGCAAACCAGTACCTTACACCCCCCAAATTGCACGGTGTTGTTACCAAACTAATTTCAGAATCATAGGGTGTGCTGTTCCCTTCACGGTCAGATATTGAATATGTTAGTTTTACATAAGGCTCATCCGTTAAATTAACCTCAACTCCTACAGAACTTTCCTTACCAGTGTTTTTCATTACCCATGTTATAACAGTGGCAGTATGACCGGCTTTTAACATACCATATTTTTTCAATTGAAAGACAGTCAAGTCACAAGACTCTTCAACCGTAGCTTTACTGTTGTAGTAATATCTTCCCATAGTCTTTTTATCCCGAAATTGCCGAAATCATTAAGGTTTCATGTAGTTTTAACACATCTAAATAATGCTTAAATCCATTAAAACCGCCTTCATACAGCCTATAACTATATTTCCTGAACTTCTACAAACTTTACTACAATATATCTTAGGTTTTCTTAGGTTCTAAAATGCTATCAATTACTATCATTTTGCCAATACTCGATCTGTCTAAGAAACTAACTTTTACTAACTTTTTGCTTTTTTAACTGGCAACATTTCATTGTTTTAATAATACCCTCGTCTTGCCCAGAATTCCTTTCTTTTCCTGCGTTTGTTAGCCCAGCCATAAACCCAGTTTGGACAGCGTTTCACCCATACGTAGTTTTTTCTACACCAGCGTTGTAAAGTCCGGCGTGGTATTTTAAGTATTTTTGCCGTAGCCCTTATTCCGTATTCGTTTATCAATTCAAAGGCATAACGCTTTTGTGATTCTGTATACTGACCACCTTTACCAAGAGACATAAAGGAGTATCTTTTTTCCTCATAGATTTCCTTGTACATGAGTCGCATCAGTTCTTTTGAGACTGCTCCCCCCATTTATTTCTTCTCCCCTTTATGTGCTTGGATCAGAGTCTTGATTGCCGCTTTAATATGCTCCGGTAGTTCCGGCCAAGCAGAAATAATGTTTTCTAATTCGGGATTTTTTTGCAGTAAATTGGCGGAGTGATTGGCAGAAGTTTTTCTGTCTTTATCGTAAGTATTTGTATCTAAGTCTTTTATGTCCTCGCTTCTTTGGCCTCCGGAGCCAGAGGTTGTGCGTTCGAGTCGCACCGGGGATAGTTTTGTAATTTATTATATTTTAATCTTTTACAAATCTTTAAGAAGCTTTCTATCGGACAGCTTTTACGCCGCCGCCTTTCAGTGCTCTTTTGACCTCAGCCAAAACCGCTTTTTCATCAACGCAGGTAATATCGCCAGGCGTTTCCTGGACTAAAACACCGTGTGCAGCGCCCCAATTAACCGCTGTTGCCAAGTCGTGTCCCTTAAGTAAAGCTGCCAAGACACCGGAGGCAAAAGAATCTCCACCTCCTGTTCGGTCTCTTATCGGCACATTCTCTCTAACCGGTGCTTCATAAAAAACATCGTTCAGAACATCATATAAAATGGCACCCCAGCTAACCAAATCCGCATTATGGGCACCTCTCCATTGAGTCCCTATCAAGCTCAAATTAGGCAGATCCTTCGCTACCCGAAGAACCGTTTCCTTATATGCCTCGATCCACTCGGCGTAAGGTGCGTTTTTAGGCGCCTTTGTTTCATAGCCGAGAGCATCAGCCAAATCAGAATCATTTCCAACAAGCATACCCAAATATGGGGCGAGCTTCTTGTTAATAGATTTCGCTTTGTTCTTGTCAGGCTCAACCTTTGACCTGTAATTGAGGTCGGCACTGACGAAAGTTCCATGCTCAGCCGCTTTCTGAGCAGCTTCAATGGCAAGGTCTCCGGTTTTTGGGCCTATCAGAGTTAAAATGCCGCCGGTATTAAATACTCTTACGCCCTGTTGGCCAAATAATTCATCAAAGTCAAAATCCCCCGGCACGAGCATTCTTGCGGCACTGTTTCCACGATAATATGTAGTATCGGACGGTAATACACCGGCTCCGTTATATGTAAAATTCACTCCGTTGCAGATAGTGCCTTTTTTGTCAGTGGAATATTTAGTCCCGTCATTTTTTGTATTCCACCAAATTATTTTACTCGTATCGACGCCGGCCTCCCGCATCTGGTTTCGAATATTGTGCCCAATCGGATCATCGACCAATGCAGTTAAAACCGCCGTTCTCAAACCGAAAGTATAAGCTAAGCCGCAAGCTACATTTGTCTCCCCGCCACCTTGCGAAACTCTGATATGATCTCTAACTCGCGCGGTTGGAACATCTCTCGGGTCCAACCTTAACATTACTTCTCCCAAAGACATCCCATCATACCGACACTCGTCGGCGGATTTTATTTGGTTGTACTTGATAGCCTTGGCCATTTTTTATTCCTCTCTGATTCTTGATTCCTGCTTCCCAATTATACAAATTATGCCCATTTCAGCAAGATATCTCTGCATTCGTAATGAATACTTCGATATATCTGCTCTTTTAATACTTCGTTGGCCTCCTTTAGGGAAAATGGATGTTAACACACACAGGACGACTGAGCAATTATAAAACATACGAAGTACCTACAACTTATCTATACTTTTATAGTGCACAAAGGTTAAAATTAACAACCAAGCTTGCAAAAAATAATACTTTCGTCGTGGAAATAATTTTAAGTGTTCCCTCCTTTTTAGTCGATATCAATATGTCTAAATTATTTAATACAAGGGGTTAACGTACTGACACTCATTACAGACAATTTTATCCAAGCTGATATGTATCACAACGAGAGATGATAGATTAAATTATTGGACGTTTCACTCACCAGATAAAAGAGGCTGATATTTATTAATAGGAGTAAACTAATGAAGTACGGTATTGTTACATTCTTGGTACTGATTTCGCTTCACGGATTATCCTTTGTGGCTTTGGCCGTTGAAAAAGATGAACCCAATTTCATAGATATGACCCTTGAAGAGTTGATGGAGGTGCGAATTGTTTCAGCTTCTCGGTCGGAACAAACGCCTTCCGAATTGTCTGTGCCTGTAAGTGTGCTCACAGCAGAGGAAATTCGCAACAGCGGGCTTACAACAATTCCGGAATTATTAGCACTAACTCCGGGAGTGGATGTTCGGCGACTCGACCGAACACGATACATTGTCGGGGTTCGGGGAATGCTTGGCACATATTCGGACCGAACTTTGGTACTCATCAACGGTCGTAACGCTTTAAACCCAGCCTGGGGTGCACCAGACTGGCAAAATCTTCCAGTAATGATCGAGGACATTGAGCGCATTGAGGTTCTTCGCGGTCCAGGTGGGGGCGTATGGGGAGCGAATGCTTTTACAGGAGTGATTAATATTATTACAAAGAAGCCCGAAGAGACAAGCGGGGGATTAATAAGCAGCACGATTACCGAATTTGGTGATAGTTATACTCAACTTCGTTACGGCGAAAGTGGAGAAGCACTATCCTGGCGAGTATCAGCAGGATATGAGGATATAAAAGACTCAGATCAAGCGGGTGCGGGTAAAACCGTATCGGCCTTTCCTGACCTGAATCTACTGATGAATTTCTCAACTTTTCGTGCAAGAGATTTTGCACGAGTGTTCCGGCTGGATAGCGAGTTTGCGTACCGACATAATGAAGATACACGTTCCAACTTTGGTTTGGGTCATACGAGTCTGGAACGAGGGGATCGCGAACTTTCAGGGCAATTTCCTCAAAAGGATGGTCTTGCAAGTATGACAAGGCTCTTCGGGCGTATCGAGCATTCATTTGACCCTGAGACAAGTGGATATTTGCAGATGTTTGGGAATTACTCGGTCGTCCATCCCCCCGAAATGATTGGACGATATGCCTTCTATGAAAATGATCTCGAAGGGCAGCTTCTGTTCCCGGCAGGAGAAGCACACCAATTAACCGTTGGTAGTAATCTGCGATGGACCCATATCAGTGGCGAGAGAGATAATGCCGGCTATGGAGTCTATTATCAAGAGGGTGGATATGATGAGTATTGGGCGGGGATTTACCTTGTGGATCGATACAAGTTGAGCGAACGCTTTACACTGGAAACTCAGGGACGCCTGGATCGGTATAACAAAAGTGGCACAGACTGGTCCATGCGCATGGCTGGATTGTATGCGCTGGATGATGAGAAGGATCACGTTGTGCGAATGGGCGTGGCACGATCATTTCGCGCACCTGGAGTGATGTTACGTGAATTGAGAATGACAGCATTCGGAGGATTATTTAATGTCGTTCAGAATCCCAAAGAGCTGCATAACGAGACAACCTATGCACTTGAGGCAGGATATGTGGGCAAGCTCTCAGATCACGTGAGGATTCAGGTCGATTCATATTATCAAAGAATGGAACATCTGTTAGGTACGATAAATCAGATAATAGGGCCAGTAACGAATAGTTATTTTGCCAATCTGGACGGGGCGAATGCGTATGGAGGAGAATGCGAAATAAGCTACAAAAAAGGCAAATATGGCCTTTCTGCATGGTATGCATATAATGAACTGGTAACAGATAAAAATGAAGATGCCATTCGGGCGTATTTTCCTGCACGGCATAAAGTTGGGGTTCGATACAATTACCGGCTGGAGGACGATTGGCTATTTCAAGCAAATTACGTATATAATGATGCAATACACACCAATGCATCCACTTCACCATCGGATGATGCCTGCGTTTCGAACAGGCTCGATCTGACCCTGAGCCGAAAGCTATTCGATAAAAAGACGGACATCCTTTTCGGAGTTGCGGATGCGTTTAACGAGACAAGCGATCCGGTTTACGACGTAAGCTATTTCACCAGCTATGAAACACCCGGAAGAATGTTCTTTGTGAGTATGCGTCACCTGTTTTAGCTTGTGCAAGCTTTATAATCATAGAAGTAAGTCTGTTGGACTTGTGCCTCTGGGAACCTCAGCCATTATATTGGCTTTGTTTAGCCTTGTTAGTTTGATACCCTTCCAAAGACTAATAAAGACCATACACATTCAGACCAGTCGATTCGTGCCCGATCAGAATACGAATGCGGGCAATTCTCATCGGCCTGGGCAAAGCCAACCTGAAAACACCATCATAATAAAGTCTGAATCTGCCGCTTTTGTTGAATACTTCTTTCTTCGGACCCTGGGGTGTTAGAAAAGTCACCTCGATATCATTAATGCGAAGATACGAGGCTTCTCGGCCGGTCCTTTTTAACTGGATTTCCCTGATGGGTCTATTGTAGGGATTGCTGCACAGGGTTTCGAGCCAGGTGCCATCACCTGCAGGAGTGGTTCCCAGAAGGACCTCTCTGGGATAGCCATTCCTCCGGATGTCAGGTTGCACAATAGGAAGATTGTATGGAATTCCATAAACCTCTAAGCCGGTTGATTCATGCTCGATATTAATCCGAATCCGCCTAACCTTCATAGGCTTTGTAAGAGCAAGCTTAAACACTCCGCTTCGATAGAGCCTAAACCTGCCGCCCCTATTGAAGGTCTCCCTTCTCGGCCCATTAGGAGTAACGCAGGTTATTTCAATGTCATTGATTCTAAGATACCTCGCTCTGCTTCCAGTTCGTCTGATTCGTATCTCCTTCAATAATCCATCATAACGGCTGTCACAAAGAGTTTCGAGCCAGTTACCATCGCCACCAGGTGTTGTTCCCAGCAGAATTTCTCCGGGATAGGGACTCTCGGCAAAAACCATGACATTTTCGTATTCTTTAATCATCTCCTTCAATTCGGCAAGAATCTTTTCTACCTCAAGCGAATTAAAAACAGGATCTTCCGTTGCAATTTTTAGCTCGTCCGCTGTTATCAGGATCTGATCTGAAAGAACTTTGATTCTGTCTGTATACTCATTCCTTATTGCCCATGCTGTACCGATGTGACCCAATATGATCAGCAGAATAATAGTTAACTTTTTCACGTGACTATCTCCTAAATCGCGGCTCATTCTATCAAATTTAGCTTTCTAAAGTGCCTGGACACTTTTTCAAGCGTGTATTATAGTTATTCTTTTGGATGCTCATCATACAAATCGCTTATATAAGTACTTTTTCATTACAGCAATTATTGGTTTACTGACGATTCAACGCGTTCTTACGTACTACTTTTCTATATAGGAAAGGCATTGATTTCGTCATACGTAACGAGAAATCCAGCTACAAGATATATAACTTATAAAATGGTTATGATTAAGCTCAGGAGTTGCTTATCAATAATATTATCATATTATTTTATCCTGTTGAGATTTAGTGGCAAGTCAAATTCGCTACGTTGTTATCTCGACTCTACGTTAGTATGAAATTATGGAACCTGGAAAATCGTGAATATGGCAAGTTATAAAGTCTGAACTGAATTAAATAAAAAAAGGGCTGCAAGTCAATACTCACAGCCCAATTGGATCTTACACAATCTTGCATTAAAGCGTTCTGCGTTTGCGAAGCCAGCCAACAAGGCCCACACCGATACCGCCAAGCAGGATAGCACCCGGAGCAGGAATATAATCAACCGTGAGTTTGGATTGTCTGAGACATACTGCCCACAGATCCGTATTCAATGAGTCGATATTCATCCATATATCCAGTATCGTACTACCCCCCGGCGTTCCAGGCACATATTCATCGTATAATTTTTGCAGAGCGGCCGGCCCAAGAGTGAACGTTGTTGTGTGCCATGTTAAAGGATAACCTATATCCAGGTTTGGGGGGGTTAAAGAGACTCCACCGGCTGTAATTAAGTCGATCTCGTCTGGTCTACCACCAAGACCTGCATCCACATCCCACGCCTCAATCTCCAGCGTCGCGCCGAGTATGTTTATTGGCCCCGGAAGGCTGAATGTGACCGTGTGTGTCCATCCCCAGCTTTCGTTTTTGAACCGATAGTAATCGGAGAGACTGTAGCCTGGCTCACCCATATAAGGGGACTCAGTAGCTGGTATGAACCAGTCGCCCCAGTTCGTCGCATCCTGTGTATCAACAGCGGTAGATATTGCATATGCGCTGCTGCCGAACGCCAGGATCAAACAAGATAATCCAAAAATTGTAATTATTTTTTTCATTCCCATCCTCCTCTCTCTTTTTCGTCATCTTTTAAAAAGTAAGATTATTCCCCCGAATCCATTCTCCTCGTTTTCGCAGACTAATCTCCTTTTGTCCTACAATTGACTTAAATTCACATTACACTCCTCCAAATAAGATCTTTTTAGTAGTTCCCAACAAAACACGACCTATTGCCAATACTACTGGTAGGACCCTCCTTTTAATTTATGTCTGGCCCAAGTCAAGACTACTTTGTAGCCGATTATTAGTGAGGAAAAGATTGATACGAACAATTAATACTTTCTCACTACTCCTCCGATGCATTATGTTGGCACATTTCAATGCTTCATCTAATCTTCAAGTACCCTGATTGAAACATTAATATTAAGTATACCTTCAGAAACCATCTTTGTCTATTGTGGTAACTACGTATTTTTTGAGAAACGGGCTTCTTTTTAGCCTAAAAATGGGGGTGTGATGCAATTTTTCACTATATTCAGGATTGTAGATTCTTTAGTCTTGACATAGTGTAACTTTGTTTTTCCTTAACCTCGTATGGGCACATTAAGGCATACTTAGAAATTGAAGGGAATCTTTCAATTTAATGACCGGCTTATTCTTGAAATATTCTGGTTGGCTTATGGTAAATTGTTTTTTGTATCGTTTTTTTATTTGTACTAAGGCAAATAAAATCACTGACCCGTAATTCTTACCATTGCCAAGATTATCAAGAGACCAAGCACGAGCAATGCTGCTCTTAATATTCTCATGCGTTGCGTTCTGGGTTCAACGTATTTCCATACAAAAAACCAAAACACCGCGATAAGACTTATACGTAAAATAAAGGATATAATGTTTGTTAGCATAAACACATTTTATCCCATATTACCATGAAATGTCAAGCATAATTACCCCATCTTAACAAATAAAACTCCTTTAGAAATCTCAAAATCTAACCTAATTGCGGATCATTCAACGTTTGAATTAAAGGTTGAACGCTTACTTTCCGCCTGTTTAGTAGGAAGAATTTTTTCTCTTTGCTATGATTCTCGAAGTGATAGACAAAGAATTATAAAAAATTTTATAACTGCATGCAACTGTACCAACCTGTCTCTTATGTCTAAGCTTGATATTTATGAACTGCTATATCAATACTAAAAAGTCCTTTTTTGCAGAATTCTTTTTAGAGACTCGAAATACAGAGCATTTTTTATGAATCATTATGAATCATATGGCTTGGTGTTTTGAGTATAAATATTAAAGAAATTAAAAAATGTAAGCCGAACATAGTCTCTGGATGTCAGTAATTTATTGATTTAATAAATTTTTTTTAGGAGAGTACATTATGCGTTATCTGGAAGAAGTAAAAAAATGGCTGGGCGAGATTACCGAAATTGCTTTGTTGTTGATCGCCCTTGGGATTGCATTTGAGATCCTTTTTGGAGCCGAAGTTGTTTTCTTTGGAGAAATTGTTCCCAATCTTACCGGATTGCTTAGTCAGCTGGGTGAAAACGGTCTTGCCGGTTTGATCGCCCTGGGTATTATTCTTTACCTGTTCCACAGGAAGAGAATCGTTACTCCAAATCAATAATTGATGGCATGAACTTCGCAGCCCGGACTAACGTTTTTTTACTAATACAGAAATAAAATGGCGCCAACCTTTGGCGCCATAGTCTTTAGAAGCTGCGGGTGGCTCAGAGCCATACATTTGGGAATACATCCTGGCCAAGTGAGCGTGGCATGTACGACAAAAACATCTTCGGTTAGTTTCAACAAAGTAATATAGACAGCCTGCTACGCTCTCTTGGCTTAGCATACCATAAAATTATCCCGAGCATATTTCCTATGGAATTTCACTCTACAGATGCTTGTGTTTCATATCTGTAAGTCACTGTAACATAAGAACCCTACTTTTCAGGCTGTCAAACACTTCACTTTTAACCTTCTCGTCTGTCCAAAGCCCTTTTAATAGCGTGACGTTCTTTTATTTCAATTTTGCCAGTCGAACGGAACTGTTCTATTGCCGTATATATAAAATACGATATACTTGTTATAAGCGGCTGATAGTTATTATACAGAGGCTATATGGTGAAGAAATGCTGTATTAGAATATTCTTGTGGTGGAGAATTGTCTTATTTTTTTTACTAACTCTCAGTTCGGTTGATAATGCACTTTACGGACAGCCGGTGCAATCCAAGTTAAGATCAAGAAGAACCACTTCGCCATCCTCTGGGATAAATCTACAAGATATCCCCTATAAGATCGTTTACGAAACCTTCCGTGAAACCAATGGCAAAAAGAACTGGGAAATATATATGACCAATGCAGACGGTACCAATCAGATAAATCTGACCCAGACTCCTGATCTGGATGAGATGTATCCCCATGCTTCTCCTGATGGTACCAAACTATGTTTCGTTGTCGATGAAGGAACAAACAGAAGAAATAAGGTCAGAAGTGTTTATTATATGAACATAGATGGAACCGGTCGAGTCGAGGTTGCCAAAAACGCCCGGCAGCCCTGCTGGAGTCCTGACGGGAAAAGCATCGCCTATTTAATGGGAGAGTACGAGCGCTACAACACCAGCGAGTATGCAACTTCGGGACTTTTTATATACGATTTGCAGACCGGCCAACACAGACCTCATCCCAACAGATCCTTACACCACCTTTACGCTATCTGTTGGTCGCCTGATGGCAATTGGTTTCTTGGTGTCGTGAAGGGAAATACAACTTACAGCGATGCCATATTGGCTTTCGAAGCTAACGGGATGAGAGTATTTGATTTGGGCCGATGGTCAGTCAAAGGATGCAGACCGGATTTCAGTCTTGACGGCAAAAAAATGACATGGGGTGAGACTGATTGGGATTTGTGTATAGGCGAAGTCGAACTGAATTCACACGGGCCCTGGGTTGGTAATATTCGCAAAGTCGTCAGGTGTCGACCTACAGAGAAAGTCTATCACGTAGACTTCTCTCCCGACAGCAGCTATATTGCATTTAACTACGGTCCTTCGAAAGGCGGACAGGAAGTCGGCGGCAAGGCGAAAGGCTGGAATATCTGTATTACCGACCTGACCGGAAAATGGATTAAAGTCACTACGGATGGAAACCACAATAAGGAACCCGATTGGGTACCACTTCCTGCTTCGAACAGGTAAAAAACCCGGCTACGAGCAAAATATGAACCAAGGTCAGGTAAACGTGCATTGGTGATTGTTGACTTTATAGCAAGTTCAATTCAAAATATAAAGAAATTATGAAGTCTAAAAAACTGAAGTGGTCTAAACTATGAAGTCTAAGATTAAGCATAGCAGACTTGACCGACCTCATCAATTTATGTTCTGCATTTATTTGCAGAGGAGGTAATGTGGTAAAAAGATGTAAATCTGTAAGAATCAGGTTATTGATAAAAGTTGCCGGTGTTGTCTTCTCTGTTTTATTAAGTCCCGCAATGATTAATGAAGCTTTTTGCGAATTACAGCTACCTGATGAGCAAGACCTGCCTAAAATGCCTTCACCATCGTCCGAAATTAATATAAAAGATATACCCTTTAAGATCGTGTACGAAACCTTCCGTGAGACCGATAGTAAAAAGAACTGGGAATTATATATAATGAACGCGGATGGCTTCAATCCAGTCAATCTGACAAAGACACCAGACCTGGATGAGATGTATCCTCACGCCTCTCCCGATGGCACCAAACTCAGTTTTGTTGTCGATGAAGGAACGAGCAGAAGAAATAAGGTCAGAAGTGTTTATTATATGAACATAGATGGGACCAATCGAGTCAAAGTCGCCCGGAATGGCCGGCAACCCTGCTGGAGCCCTGACAGCAAAAGCATCGCTTATCTAAAGGGAGAGTATGACAGTTACAGCACTCGAGAGTATGCAACTTCGGAACTTATTATTTACGACCTGCAAACCGGGCAGCATAGACCCCATCCAAATACATCCCTAAAACATCTGTATGCAATCTGTTGGTCGTCGGATGGCAATTGGTTTCTTGGAGTCATGCAGGGAAATACCGCTTATAGCGATACCATCCTTGCACTGGAAGCTAATGGAACAGGAGTTTATGATTTGGCCAGATGGTCAGTCAAAGGATGTAGACCGGATCTTCGCTTTGATTGTAAACAATTGGCCTGGGGTGAGACTGACTGGGATTTGTGTATCGGTGATATTGACCTGAGTTCGCCTGTGCTGCGGGTCGATAATGTTCGTAAAATTGTCAAATGCCTGCAAGCCGCTAAAATCTATCATGTTGACTTCTCTCCTGATGGCAAATACATTGCATTTAGTTTTGGCCCTTCCTCAGGCGGTCAGCAGGTGGGCGGCAAAGCGAAAGGCTGGAATATCTGCGTTAGCGACCTGTCAGGAAAATGGGTTAAAATCACCACAGACGGAAATCACAACAAGGAACCGGATTGGGTACCTCTTTCAATTCCGGTTGATCAATCTCAAAACCAGGATAAAGATAACCTAACAACAATGTAAAAAAACATATGGGCACGCGAATTATAAAAATAACGGGTGGAATTTTTTACCTGTTACTGATACTGTTAACTATTTCCGGTTGCCGCCGCACCAGAGAGACAAACAGTAAACCTAAGGTGATAAAGACAAAGACCGGCGTCGAAATGGTTATTATTCCCGGAGGCTGGTTTGATATGGGAAGCATAAAAGGTATTTCCGATGAGTCACCCGTACACAGGGTGTGGATCAGCTCCTTTATGATGGACAGATATGAAGTGCCACAGGAAGAGTTCAGGAAGCATCAAATCTCCGACCCCTCTCATTTCAAGAATCCAAAGAATCCCTTAGAGCAGATAAACTGGACTGATGCAATAATGTATTGCAACGACCGATCGTTTGAAGAGGGCCTTGAAGAATGCTATGATGAAGAGACCCAACAATGTAATTTCCAGGCAAATGGTTACAGACTTCCCACAGAAGCGGAATGGGAGTATGCATGTCGGGCCGGAACGAGCACAGAATATAGCTTTGGAAATAATGCGAGGAAATTAGGAAGGCATGCCTGGTACGCAGGTAATTCATTAAAAAAGACTCACCCTGTTGGGCAGAAGAATCCTCATCCCTGGGGGCTTTATGATATGTACGGAAATGTTTCTGAATGGTGCAATGACTGGTATTCCGAGGACTATTACAAGCAAAGCCCGCAGCGGGACCCAAAGGGCCCTCCATCCGGCAAGGAAAGGGTCCTTCGAGGTGGGGCCTGGAATTCCAGTGCAGAAAGCTGCCGGTCTGCCTACCGAACAAGTGATCCATCTATCGATGATACCTGTTTGTCGAGTGATTCTATTGGTTTTCGATGCGTAAGAAATACTCCCCCTGATCCTAACACTTACGCACCGAACGTGAACACTGAGGAGCAGAATATGGCAAAAAAAAATCCGCCCAATAGAACATCTAAAACAGGCTTCGTCTATCATGATATTTATCTCGATCATAGAACGACCCCGGGCCATCCTGAAAGATCCCAAAGACTGGTTACGATTGTAGAGAATCTAAAAGCGAAGGGATTATACTCTGAGCTGTTCAGGATTACTCCTGCGCCAGCCGGCCAGGAATGGCTCACGAAGATTCACACGCCCGAATATATAGAGCGGGTTAAAAGAAGCTGCGAAGAAGATGCAGGATACTTGGATTCTTTAGATGTTCCCGTATCGTCAAGATCGTATGAGGCGGCACTGATGGCTGCAGGAGGAGTGCTTTCGGCAATCGATGCGGTGATGGAAGGAAAAACCAGGAACGCTTTTTGTGCCGTCCGTCCCCCGGGACACCATGCAGTAGAAGACAGAGCAATGGGATTCTGCATATTCAACAACATCGCAATTGGCACCCGATATATTCAAGAAAAATATAATCTCTCTAAAATACTCATCGTGGATTGGGATGTGCATCACGGCAATGGAACACAGGCGGCATTTTATGATGATCCTGATGTTTTATACTTTAGTGTTCACCGATATCCATTCTATCCCGGCACCGGAAGTGAGGTGGAAAAGGGCGCTGAAAAAGGTTTGAATTACAACATAAATGTGCCCCTGTCGGCCGGCTCGAAAGATAAGGACTACATAAAGGCTTTTGAAACAAAACTGAAACCTGCCGCCCTTTCCTTTTCACCGGACTTTGTTCTTATCTCCGCGGGCTTTGACGCCCACAAGGACGATCCGCTTGGAGGTATGAAGGTTACCGAACATGGATTTGCCCAAATGACTCAGATCGTCAAGGAAATAGCTCAGAAGTGCTGTGAATCTCGGCTGGTTTCCGTTCTTGAAGGAGGTTATAATCTGGAGGCACTGGCCACCTCGGTCGAAGCACACATCCGAGTTTTGATGGAATAGAAAGTCACGAAATGTTATTTCACACCTGGCCATTTGTATTATTCTTCCTGATTGTCTATCCGGTTTACCTGATTCTCAAAAGAACAAGGTTCGGACTTGCCTGGCTATTGGCTGCTTCATATTTCTTTTATGCCTTCTTCAATCCACTATATCTGATTCTAATTGCGTATTCGACACTGATAGACTTCACCGTAGTGAAGAAAACAGCCAAAAGCACTCGCCGAAAAATGTGGCTTTCAATAAGCATTATTAACAACCTCGGCTTACTTTGCTTTTTCAAATACAGCGAATTCATTACAGAGAACCTGAATATCCTATTATCATCATTAGGTATTCCATATGCCCTCCCTTCTCCCGGCTTCCTTTTACCTGTGGGTATATCATTTTATATCCTTCAGTCGATGAGTTACACCATAGATTTTTATCGTGGTAATATAGAAAGAGAGACAAGCTTCATAAGGTATGCCACCTTTGTCTCACTCTTCCCTCAATTGGTAGCCGGGCCCATCGAAAGGGCCAGAAACTTACTTCCCCAGTTGCATAAACAGCCTAATGTTTCTATGCATGACATGGCGGATGGTTTATCGCTCTTTGTTGTCGGTTTTTTCAAGAAAGTCGCCCTGGCCGACTATCTGGCTCTTTACGTTGACAAGATATATGGCACTCCCGATCAGTTTCAGGCGCCTGCGCTGGTTTTGGCCACATTCCTGTTCTCCTGGCAGATTTATTTCGACTTCAGTGGCTATACGGATATGGCACGGGGCCTGGCCCGAATGATGGGCTATCGCTTAATGTTGAACTTCAATAATCCATATTTAGCAACAGGCCTGGGTGACTTCTGGTCAAGATGGCACATAAGTCTTTCATCCTGGTTCAAAGACTACGTCTATATCCCTTTAGAAGGAAACCGCAAGGGTAGGTTTAATACGTACAGAAATATGTTTCTAACTATGATAATTTCAGGATTATGGCATGGTGCAGCCTGGACATTTATCATCTGGGGCACGATACACGCGCTCGGTCGTTTTTGTACGCGAGAGCTGGAACAAACTTCGTTCTATCAAAAAAGGACGCCGAAAGTAGCAAAACAACTGCTTGTATTTGTCTTTATTACCTTTGCGTGGATTTTCTTCCGAGCCGAAAACATAACCGACGCATGGGTAATTCTGACAAGAATATTCAACTCCGGAATTGCTAATCCTTATTGTCCATTGCTGGCCCTGGTTTTTATCTTTGCGGTGTGGTCTTATCAGTTCGCTTATGAATCCAGGATTAAGTGGGTTCTTGAGCTAAGGGCCGTTCGTGTGGGAATTGTTCTTCTAATGGTTTTCTACTTAGCTGTTTTTGCTCCCTCAAGTGTAAAGCCTTTTATCTACTTCCGGTTCTAATTGCTGTAAAAAAAGGTGATAGCTGATGCAGGTTAAAAACAAAACAGAGACACAAGACAGCTCTTCTCGAAAGTACGAACCTCAAGTCGCTTTTGGCTCCAACTGCGTGCGATTATCTGCATACGAATGGATATTCGTTGGGATTGTTATCTTTGGTTTACTTTGTTTCGGCCCTATACTTTGGGAACGGGTGGAGAAATTTGAGCCTGAATCCAATTTTCGCCTTCCCTATGAACTAAGCAACGACTACTGGCTGTACAGACGCTACTGCCGATGGGCCGGTTCCCGGCACAAAATACCTCTGATTGGAGATTCTGTTATTTGGGGCCATTTCGTGTCCAGGAATAATACTTTGTCCGGGCATCTTAATAAAATCGCGGTCCAAGAGATGTTCGTTAATCTCGGCGTAGATGGTATCCACCCGGCGGCATTATCAGGTTTGCTGAAATACTATGGTCGTGACATCTCAGACAAGAAGATTATTCTGCATTTTAATCCTTTGTGGATGAGCTCCGGAAAACACGACCTGCAAACCGAAAAAGAATTCCATTTCAATCATCCCAGGCTCGTTCCTCAGTTCACACCGAGAATCCCCTGTTATAAAGCCTCCTGTTCCACGCGAATTTCGGCGGTTGTAAAACGCTATATCACTTTGCCGAACTGGATATCCCACTTAAATATCACATATTTCCAAAACATGGACGTACCCACATGGACTTTCGAAAATCCTTGCAAGAATCCATTTAAGGCCGTGACTTTCCGGCTGCCCGGCATAGATTCCTATGAACAATCCGAAAGCACCCCACAGGACACCTTACGGCACATGCAGCCGAAAAACGGTATAGGCGGAGATGGTTATCAGTGGGTTACGCCGGAAACGTCACTGCAATGGAGTTGCTTCCGCCGCTCTATTGAACTGCTTAGAGAAAGGAAAAATAAGGTGTTCGTCCTCGTGGGCCCTTTCAATGAGCATACGCTTGAGGGAAAGAGTCTCGAAACATACCAAAGATTGAAAAGCGAGATTGAGCAATGGCTCCGGCAGAACAATGTTGCCTATTATATGCCGCCGGCTTTGCCTGCTGAATTTTATCGTGATGCCAGTCATCCAACCAGCGAGGGATATAAAATGCTTGCAAAACAACTCTTTAAAAATGAATCTTTTCAATTGAGTATTCTCAGGGACATGAAAGATTCGTCGTATGATAGAGAATAACTGCTAAGACATCTTCGGCATAATTCCTGAAATTACCTAAAAATAATCTATATTTCACTTATAATTTTGGTATCTTAATTGAGTAAAAAGTCGGTTTTCATAGTAAACAACCACGGGTTAAAACCCGTGGCATTGCCGCTTCGGGCTACACCCGTCCGACTTCGTCGGATAACTTCATCTACGGGTTGAAACCCGTAGAATTGCGGCAGAATATTAAATCAAAATAAATCATAAAGTTATGGAACTTCAAAACGTATTAATAGCCTTCGGGATAACTTTATTCGCCGGTCTGGCAACCGGATTCGGCAGCGCACTGGCTTTTTTAGCTAAGCGCACTAACACAAAATTACTTTCTGCAGCTCTCGGCTTTTCCGGTGGTGTTATGATTTATGTGTCTTTTGTCGAGATATTTCCCAAAGCAAAAGATGCTCTTGCTGTCGAATTGGGCGAGGTTGGTGGATATTGGGTCACTGTCCTGTCATTTTTCGCCGGGATTCTATTCATTGGTATTATTGACAAACTGGT
Source organism: uncultured Pirellulales bacterium (assembly GCA_964520535.1). Classification (GTDB taxonomy): domain Bacteria; phylum Planctomycetota; class Phycisphaerae; order Sedimentisphaerales; family Anaerobacaceae; genus JAFGPS01. Next base: position 38,599 of record CAZFOQ010000016.1, read on the forward strand.
GCCGGATTTTGAAAATCCGCATGAAGTTCACAGAACTGAAGAAATGCGCGAGACGGAACTTGCAGAAAAGTTCAGGAAGCTATACCGAATGGGTTTATTTGCGGCATTAGCAATTGCGATCCACAACTTTCCTGAAGGAATTGCCACCTTTGTCAGCGTGCTGAAGGATACAAGACTCGGAATAGCAATAGGTATAGCCATAGCGATACATAATATTCCCGAAGGTATTGCTGTTTCAATTCCAATCTTCTACGCAACAGGTAGTAAAAGGAAGGCCTTCATTTACTCATTCCTGTCGGGACTCGCTGAACCGGTTGGGGCACTTATAGGATATGCCATCTTTTTTTGGTTCTTTAACGACATCGTCTTCGGCGTGCTCTTCGCTTCGGTCGCCGGGATTATGGTCTTCATCTCGCTCGATGAATTACTGCCGACCGCCCGGGAATACGGCCATCACCATTTAGCCGCTTACGGTTTAGTTGCAGGTATGATAGTCATGGCCACAAGCCTGCTTCTGTTTATTTAAATCATCATGCTCAAAACAGAGACTTGACCGCCTGAAAGTGGGAATCCCTTTTTCTCCTATCAAAAAGTAGAACATTACCTTTTCGCTGCCGGTTCCCACTAATCCGGGCTAGGTTCTGTCTGAAAACTCATGATTTTGCCGATAATTCTTATATACAATAAGG